>DATENQ010000201.1:0-3800 GCA_035275005.1 Pyrinomonadaceae bacterium
CATCCTCCACTCTGAGTATCCGGTAGGTGTCGCCGGCGTTGGGCGTGTTCGCCCACACGCCACTGACTGTGACGATGTCCGCGCCAGGTGCGTTAGGAATAAGACGCATCTCGTCGCCGACGAGAATGAAATCTCCGTCATTCACACTGCCGCCATCTCCCATTTGGAGCTCTGCCGTGTTTGCGCTCGCAGACACGACACTGCCGGTGACGATCTGGCGGAGTAAGTCGTACTCGGTGTCGGTTGTTGGTGGATCGTCGAGCGGCTGCGCCAGAACCGCGAGTTTATGTCGCGATAAGGCGTTATTGATCCGGCGGATAGTAATGCCAGACGCGTCCTGCCCTGGTCCATCAGTGATGCGAACAAAATAGGTTCCGTTTGTGTCCGGATCCTCTCGGAGAACGATGATGTCGCGCGGCCCGGCCCCCAGCGTGCCGGATTCGACGCTATCGCCCTGAATGCGAAACTCAAGCAGCGCGTTCTTATCGCTGGTGGAAAGTATGGAAATGAAATCGCCCTGACCACTTGTATAGACAACAGCCGTAGGATCGCCGGCAAGCCTGAACTCCGACGGACTTAAAAAAGGCTCCCATCCGCCGCCCATTAGCGAATCTTCGATGGACCACAAACTATTGTCGGCGCCTCTCACGTAGGCACGCACTCCCAAAGCGGTCGCTGACACGGTCGGGTTTGAGTCGACAAACGTACCGGTTGGCGGACCGTGACTGTCGTTGCTGCCGGCAGGATCAGTATCGATAACCACCAGGTTATTGCTCACGCTTCTCAGAAAGATTCTGAAGTGAGTATTGGCTGCATTTGGAAGGGCAAACGGCCGCACATTCTCAGCCGCAACGTAAGCCGGATCTGGTTGCCCGTTGAAGAGCGGAGTTACATCGGTCCAAACCCCCGCATCCAATCTCCAGGTCCTGCCATTGATGTCCGTAACAAAAACCACCGGCTGGTTGCCGATGTTCAAAACAAATGGAGTGGAGTTCACCTGTGGTCCACCGGGATGTGGAATCCAGATATTTGGCAGGAACGGAAAGATCGTGTTGCGAGCCTGAGAGAAGAGTTGGTTCCCTGCTACCACGAACACGTGCCAGTCGTTGTTAATCAGGATGGCAGCAGGATTGAACTGCAGTTCACCAGCCGGTGCTTCCAGTGGAAGCCATGACCAACCTGCTTCGAGTTCGCCGGCGATGAAACGCAGATACACCTTTTTATCATCAGCTATTACGAAGACACCGATCCGGTCTTTCAAACTATTGGTAACGACCGCGGGAATTGACCCGACTTTTATGCGCGTCTCTTGCGGTGTGTTGTGTTTCTTAACAACTGGTTCCTCCGACTTTCTCGGGTCAATCCGAAACTCGATCAAACGTCCGGCAGCAGCGTGAGCAAACACACGGATCTCGTTGCTCACTACAACCGCGGCCGGGGCGGCAAGTAGATCCGTGGCGTCGAGAGTAAAAGTCAGCGTCACCTCGGCGTTCGGCTTGGAAAACGCTTCTTCACTCGCAATCGAAAAGCGATCGAAGATCCGCGGCTCGGTGCCGAAAGGAAAGAATTGGACGTCGGTTGTCAACGGCGTGTCGTTGTGAAATGCGTTGTCCGGCGGCAGTTTCTTTCCGCCGGTAGACACTTCGAGCGTGATCATCTCGATCTTTGGCAGCGGTGTTGGCGGCGTGGCCGGAAGCGGCTGGTTGAGACGCGCGCGAATCCAGCGACTCTTGTTGCCGCTTATCTCCGTCTCCTTGATCTCGCCTTCGGGCTTCGTCAACAGGATCTGTCCATCGCGACTCAACCCCTGAGTTCCGTCAGCATCGATCTGAAACTCAAACCAACCCTTGACCTTGTCGATCTCGGCGAAGAATTCCCAAACGACCTCGAACGGCTGCAGGTTGGAATTCGCGCCCGGTGCATGCTCGACGAGCAGAGTGAACTGCGCCTCACTCTTGATCGCGAAATACTTATCGTGCGCGACATACAGAATGTGCTCTTGCCAGTTCTTTCCTTCGTAGAGCTCAAACTGCGTCACCTTTCGCACGGGGGTTCCTTCGACGTAGTCTCTGGTCAGCGGATCGGTGACCGTCACTACCGAGCCTTTTACTTCGGCGACGACGAGGTGCTCACTCAGGTGTTGCTCGGTTACTTCTACGACGGGCACACATTGATCTGGTCCGGAACGTTCAGTGACGGTCTGATCGATGCGCAGGAAGTCTCCCGGCTTAACTTGATCGGGAGGATCGAGTTGCAGGAACTTCGACTGCGCTGCTGAGAATGCGTTGACTGTCAACGGCGGCGTTTGTGTGGCTGCGAGAGTCAGCTCGAGAAATCCCGGTGGCGGGGTGTATATCGCGTCCTGCTCCGGATCGACTGCAATCAGCGACGTAATCGTGCTGGGCACTGCGAGCATATTGCTGATCGTTTCAAACGGGAGATCGATCGGATGTTGCTCGGTCGGCGGCGCTGAAACCTGCGTGCCCCTGGGAACCAGAAACGGAAATAACGTGCCGTCTGCGACTACAAATTTGATCGGCGCACGTGCTGGTCGCGCTTGCAGCAAGCGAATGCCGAGCATGTCGAGAAACGCCAGGAAGTTTCTTTCGGGCGCGCGATTCAGTCGCGTGATCACGCCTTCGCTGATGAACGAGAAGATCTTCAGCAGCGCGACGCCGGGATCGTCGTCGTCCTTGGCGGGCCACTCGCGCGTGTAGTGCGGCGCCATCTCGCGCAATGCCCGGAGCAGATCGTTGGCTTTGCGTGGGTCGATTTTTGGTGGTGAGATCCTGGAGCTCATCCGGCGCCCTCAGTGAGATAGAAAGGAAATACGAGGTTGAATTCGGTGTTGGTGTCGCGAATTTGGCAGTGAAGATTGATCTCCAGTTTTCCTTTGGCGGGATCTTTCGTGAAGACCTCCAGCTTCAGGATGTCGACTCTTGCCTCCCAGCGATTGATTGCTTCTCGGATGCGACTCTCGAAAAGACCCATCGTCACCGTGCTCATGCTCGAGAAGACCAGCTCGTGAATTCCGCAACCAAATTCGGGACGCATTACGCGCTCGCCCGGAGCAGTCGCGAGCAGGATGTAGATCGATTCCTTGATGTCCTGCTCCATTTCCGACATGCCGACGCGGCCCGTGGCCGGATCGATCTGCACCGGGAATTTCCAACCTCGACCTAAAAACGATTTCGTTGCCATGCTCTCTTACCCGATTAATACCGTTGGCTCACCAAGCAGGATCGCGTTGGGCGCTCCTGCTTCCACCACTTGATCACCCTGGCGTGCGGCAGGCAATCCGTTAATCAAAACGCTCGTGCTACCCACCGCCACCACGCCCCCGACATGCGGCTTCACTCCATCAACCAAAGGGCAAACATGCACATCAGCCACTGCCCTCCACGCGGGCCTGTTACCAATCAACACATTCACACTCCCAATCCCCGGAACTAACGGCGTTCCATGACTAGTCTGATCCCCGAGTCTCGCTGCTGGCTGGCCCATGTCCGTTTACTCCTTAAACAAAAATCCGTGTTTATCCGTGTCATCCGTGGCTAATTAATCCTCACGAGTGCGCCCTGGATGCTGATGGTGCCGGTGGCTTTGATATTCATCGAGGCGCCGGCTTCGATGTCGATCGATTGCGATTTGATCTTCAAACTCAGACCACTCTCGATCGTGAGACTGTTGGCGGTCGTGTCGATCGTGAGCTTGTTCTGTCCCGAACTGTCTTTGAGCTCGATCTTCGCCCCGCCCGCTGTGTCGTCCATGAGCAGGACATTTCCGCCCTGAGTCTTGAT
>DATENQ010000202.1:0-4592 GCA_035275005.1 Pyrinomonadaceae bacterium
CTCCGTCTCACAATTCGTCGAGAGACGGGCGGCCACGGAGTGCCGCCCCTACAAAGATCACTTCATCACTGCAACAGCTTCGATTTCGATGCGCGCATCACGTGGCAGGCGCGCGACCTGCACTGTCGTTCTCGCCGGCGGGTCGCCTTTGAACTGCTTGCGATATAGCTCATTCATCGCGTTGTAGTCGTTCATGTCCGCGAGAAACACTGTCGCCTTCACCATATGCTCTACGCCGCTGCCTGACGCTTCCAGCACCGCCGTTAGATTCTTGAACACCTGCTGGAACTGCGCTTCGAACCCACCCTCCGGAAACTGCCCCGTCTTCGGATCTAGTCCGATCTGACCGGAAGTAAAAACCAGATCTCCCGTAACGATCGCCGGTGAAAATATTCCATTCGGAGGTCCCGTTTTGACTACGCGTCGCTTGCCGGTTTGAGCGCCGGAAGACATGGAAACTAACGCGATCGCAGCTAACGCCAGAACAAGTTTCTTCATGGTTTTCCACCTTCAAAATATTTTGTGAGCGTGCTGTCAGCCGGCTTCCTCGTCATCATCGATACGACGATCATCAACAACACCGAGACGATCACCATCGGCACAACCGGCATGAAACCGAAGACCGCCGTGCCCCCGGGAGTTCGCGACAAGACCTCAACGCCTCCAGGCGCCCAAACGACCGTAGCCGGTCCAGGCGCGGGCGCCGGAACGATTGCCTGGAACACCGCGACGGCAACCACCGCAAACGCAGTCCAAAGCGTCACTGCCAGCGCGCCCCACTTCGTGCTGCCTCGCCAGAACAACGCAGCCACCAGCAACGGCGACAACGCAGCAAAACCTGAAAATGCATACTGGATCGCGAGCTCAAAGATCGTCTCCGGCGCGCGCAACGCCACGGCGTAAGCAAAGAGCGTGATCAGGATAATAAACACACGTCCGGTTTGTACCTGCACCGCTTCGCCGAAGCGCGATTTTCCGCCGTAGAAGGCAAAGACGTCCTCCGTGAACATGGTCGAAAGAGCGAGAATTTGTGAGTCACTTGCCATCACCGCGGCCATGATGCCGGCGCCTAAAAGTCCCGCGAGCCAGAGTGGCGCGTAACGATGCAGCAGCAACATGATGACGTCGTCGCCCGCTGACTGTTCGCGCAACTCGTCACGCTGTTCCGGCTCCATGTTTTTTCCCTGGGTAGCCAGCACTCTGCGTGCTTCCTGCTTCGCACGGATCTCGGGAATGTCTGTGACGCGATTTGCCATCACGCCGAGAAACACGCACGGCAGCCAGATCGCGAGTATGCAGATCGGATAGAAGATGACTGTCTTTTTGAACTGCGCCATCTTTCGCGCCGTCAGGCAGAAGATGAGGATGTGTGGAAACGCAATCGCCGAAAGCGGAATAAATGTGTAACTGAAAAAGTAATACGGCGAGATTCGTTCACGCGTGAGTAGCGAAGCCATCGGCGACGCTTGTATCGCCTGCGCGGCGCTGCGAAAGCCTCCCATCCCTACGCCAATCACGATCAGCGCAATCGCGCCAAAGCAGAGGAACAATACTGTCTGAAACGTATTGACCCAGGCCGTGCCGCGCATGCCGCCGAAGAACACGTAACTCATCACCACCATCGCCACGATCGCGCCGCCAAACCAGAACGGGACGAGACCATTGCTGATGGTGTAGAGCGTGGTGCCGCCGCCCATGATGCCGATGATGATGTACGGCACCAGCAACACCGCCTGGACAACAAAGATCACTGTGCCGATGTGGCTGCACTCCCAGCGGTCGCGAAACATCTGCACCGGCGTCATGAAGCCGTATTTTTTGCCGAGTGCCCAAACACGAGTTCCGATTAGAAAGATTGTCAGCGGGATCACCAGGCCTGACGACGACGCCATCAGTCCGAACGTCACGATGCCGTTGTTGAAGGCATGACCGGACGAGCCGAGGATCGCGAACGCAGTCATGTTCGTGCCAAACAACGAAAAGAGAAACACGAACGGACCGAGCGAGCGGCTGGCAAGAAAGTAGTCTTCCGCCTCCTCTTTTCCTTTCGCGCGACGAAAAGCAAAGATGCCGATGTAGAGAACTGCCGCGAGGTAAAGGAAAACTACGATTGCAGGAATCAACGCGCCGAGTCCTCCCTGGATTTTGTTTCGTCAACCTCTTGTTCAAGGTGAGACGGCCAGGCGTAGGTGACCAGCAACCACATCAGCAGCGCCGCTGCCACTGAAAACATTCCTTGATAGAAGAGTCCGATGGGGATGAAACCAAAAACCAGGTAGGAGCTGCGCCAGAACCAGATGTCCTGATGAAGCACATAGAGTACAGCCACCGCAACAACAAGCAGGATTTTTTTCACGGAGGCGAGAAAGTATCAAGCCACCTTAATTAGTGTCAAGCGTTTGTTTCTAACCACAAAGATATGAAGACACAAACAAAATTTCGTGTCTTCGTACCTTCGTGGTTGAGCTCTTCTCGATTATGAGACCGGCTTCAACCAGTTCCGGAGGCCCTGGCGCGCGAGCGGCGTGCGTGATGACACTCGATGTGATGGCGTTTAATCATGCGATCGAGAGTCTTGCGATCGACCGCCAGCAGGCGTGCTGCCGCCTGCTTGTTGCCGCCGGTGTGTTCCAGAACGCGCGCAACGTAACGTCCTTCGATCACCGATAGCGTTACCCAGTCGTCGCTGACCGCCACACTCGCATTCATCGATTGTGGTGCGCTGTAGTCGCCCACGCACTGCGGCAGCATTATCGACACCGCACCCAAGCGCTGAAGAAGATCGCTGCGGAATCTTCCCGCCGCAACCTCTTGCTCGACGTTTCGATTGCAAGCGGCAATCACACGCACGTTTACTTTCTGTAACTCATTCGAGCCCAGCCGCCTGATCTCGCCGGTTTGCAGCGCGCGTAATAACTCAACCTGGAATGACGAGGTTGTTTGCGTAATCTCATCGAGAAAGATAGTGCCGCCATCGGCATCTTCGTATAGCCCGTGTCGATCCGCGTGTCCAAACAGCTCTGCCTCGAGCAACTGCGCCGGGATCGCGCCACAGTTGACCACGACGAAAGGCTGGTCATGTCGATCACTGCGCTGATGAATCGCGGAAGCTACCAGTTCTCTGCCTGTTCCCGGATCGCCTATCAGCAACACGGGCAGATTGATATCAGCGACACTGTCTACCTGCTTCATCACTTCAATGAACGCCTGGCTGCGCCCCACCAGTTCAATGTCTGAGTAGTACGCAGCCACGCGTCGCGTGGGTGAGGATCGATCCGGTTGCTCTGCCGAATGTCCCGGGTGAAAGTGTCCGCCGTTTGAAGTAGTGTGCATGCTTAGGTCCTCCAATGCTGAACCTATGACAAATTTGCTCGTTGGAAGTTTGAAACCTATGAGGCATTCACAGTGTAGGAGGGGGACGACCTCGCCCTGGCCGCCGTCCCCCCTTACCACGCGCGAGGCTTTCAATGTGAGTCCACGACGCGCGCGTTTCGATTAACTTCTTGTTAAAAGCTTTGACAGGCAAGAATTGTCTGTTCGGAAACGTAGGCTAAGCCGTAAGCGGATAAATGCGCAATGGGGAGATTCCTGATCTAAAACTCAGCATTCGGAGTATCACTCAACTTCGATGAGGCCGACGAGAATGGCGTAACGTACCAGGCCGGCGACGTCGCGTATGCCCAGGCGCTCCATCAACTGGGCGCGGTGAGTTTCGACGGTTTTGACGCTGATTCCCAATTCCTGTGCGATCTGTTTGGTGGTCCTGCCTTCCGCGATAAGTCGGAGGACTTCACGTTGACGCGGGCTTAGAGTCTCGAGGAGCTCTCTCTTTGTCGTGCCCCTGCCGACTTCCATCACAATCTTTTTCGACATTTCCGGAGAGATGTACCGCTCGCCGCTGATCACAGTCTGGATGGCTTGTTCGAGCTCAGTGCTGGCAGCGCTCTTTAGCAGGAAGCCGGCGGCACCTTCCCGGAACGCCCGGATAGCGTACTCACCTGCTTCATGGACCGTGAGGACAATCGCTTGTATCTCGGGAAACAGTTTTCTCACGTGGACCAGGACCTCAAATCCACCGCCATCAGGCATGGTGAGGTCGAGAAGCATGAGATCGGGCCTGTGTTCCTCGATCAGTTCCAGCGCTTCACTGCCCTTGCCGGCCTCACCTACCACCACAACGCCCTCGATTTTTTCCACGAGGGCTCTAATGCCCGCGCGCACCAGCGCGTGGTCATCAGCGATCAGCACACGAATCGGTCTCATTTAAACTGCCTTGTCTCGTCGCGTCTTAGTCGGGCCAAGTGGGCGGTGAGAGGGTGCGTAAATACTAGCATATGACTGCGTTCTTTGCGTTATCTAACCTTGATAACATCTCCGGTTTGATACCACGCAGCGCTTCTTCCCTGAGGGAATTCCTCTCAATTACGACGACCGTGGCAGGATACGAGTGAACGGCACACGCGTGACGCTTGATACGATAGTTATACGTATGCAAGTGGGAGCTGCTTGAGTGCAACTCCGAATCCGATATGCGCAATTCTATAGAGCATTTGCCTTTCTAACCTTCATCTTCAAACAAGCGCAGGAGGCAA
>DATENQ010000203.1:0-3710 GCA_035275005.1 Pyrinomonadaceae bacterium
CGACGTCAAGACTTACCTCGTCGAAGATCCCGATCCGAATGGGCCGTACGGTGCGAAGGAAGTAGGACAAGGTCCGTTGTTGCCGGTGCCACCGGCAGTTGCAAACGCCGTCTACAACGCGGTGGGCGTACGCATCGACGAGGTGCCTATCACGCCGGAGAAAGTCCTGCGCGCCTTGAAAGACAAATCGCGCGGCCGCACCGCACGCTTCGGCCCCGGCTCTGTCCCCTCAGTCGACTGGCCCGATCCCCTGCGCGTCCTAACGCCCGCCGAAGGCGGCGACGGCACCGAGATGCCGCGAGTAGCAGTGCATTCGTAGTACAGATTGCGAGGAAAATTAAGATGAAATTGCCTAATCCTCACAAGGCAGTGGTTGAACTTAGAAAGTTACAAACTTATAGCTTGAACCTGAATCATTCAGTTGGGGGACACAAAGCAAGGGTCTTCAAAGCGGCGCTTGGATTAACTAACCAGCAAGCAACCTGGTTGCGGGAACGAGCGCTTGAAATCGCAGTGACTGGCGAAGCGGTTCCCGGAGCTCCATCGGTGTTTGGACAAAAGTATGTGATCGATGCTTGGATAGAGTACAAAGGCAAGCGAGCACTGGTTAGATTTTCTTGGATAATAGAACTCGGGAAGGATTTTCCACGGCTGACAAGTTGTTACGTAATATAGGGGGTTTAATGATGGATGACATTCACGAGAACGACGTTGTGGCCTTACTGGTCGATCAACCTGATGCAGGGCTTTGCCGCGGAGACATGGGTACTGTAATCCAGGTTTTTGAAGCTACGACTGATCATCCAAGTGGCTTCATAGTCGAGTTTATTGACGAGTCGGGAGCTACGCAGGCCGAGATCGATATCGTTGATCCCTCAATGATAGTAAAACTGCGGTTTCGTCCGGTTCAGGAAGCTGCATAAGCGCATGATGCGACTGCCCAAATTCGAATACCACACTCCGCCGACGATCGCGGAGGCGGTGAAGATCATCGGCGATGCCGGGCCGGCGGGGCAGTTTGTCGCCGGGGGCACGGATCTGTATCCGAATATGAAGCGTCGCCAGCAGATGCCGAAGACCGTTATTTCCGTAATGCGTCTCACGGAGCTGAATCAGATAACCGGCGATGGAAATAGCGGGTTGCGCATCGGCGCGTCGATGATACTGACGGACATCTGCGAGCATCCGGTTATTAATCGCGACTATCCTGTTGTTGCCCGGGCCGCTCGCACGATCTCCACGCCCCTCCTGCGGAACATGGGCACTATCGGCGGTAATCTGTTACTCGACACCCGTTGCAACTACTACGATCAGAATTACGAGTGGCGCAAAGGCATCAATTTCTGTCTCAAGAAAGATGGCGATGTTTGCTGGGTGGCGCCGGGGAGTTCGAAGTGTTGGGCGGTGCAGTCGTCGGACCTGGTGCCGGTGATGGTTGCGATTGGCGCGAAGTTAAGATTCGTTTCGACTCTTGGTGAGCGCGTGATCGATGCGGCGGGTTTGTACAACGACGACGGCATCGATTACCTGCACAAGCGTCCGGACGAACTGTTGGTAGACATTCAACTGCCGCCAACCAACGGCTGGCGTGCTTCGTACCAGAAGCTGCGCCGGCGTGGAGCGTTTGATTTCCCGGTGTTGGGCGTCGCTTCCTGGATCTCAATCGATAAAGACATGGTGAAAGACGCGCGCATCGTGCTCGGGGGTATCGCGCCTTCTCCGGTGGAAATCAAAGAAGCAGCGAGCGCCCTGATTGGAAACCCACTGGCAGACGATCAAATTCACGCTGCCGCCGAAGCCGCGTACGTCAAAGCACGCCCCCTCGATAACACCGACTTCGTCTATCAATGGCGCAAGCAGATGGCCCGTCAATACACCCTGCGCGCCCTGCGCGATCTATTGTAGGGGCCGCCCGCTGCTCGCCAAATTGAACGACGGGCGGCCACGGAGTGCCGCCCCTACAAAGATGCAAGTAGCAGCAATTCTCCTCGCCGCTGGACAGTCACGCCGCATGGGGGCCTTTAAGCCTCTGCTTCCTTTCGGAAACAAAACCGTGATCGAATGCTGCATCGACTATCTTCGCGATGGTGGCGTTGAGACAATCGTCGTCGTCCTCGGCCATCGCGCCGAGGAAGTTCGGAAAAGCCTCGCAGCACGCCAGGTAATCTTTGCGCTCAACCCGGATCCGAATAGCGAAATGGGCGCTTCAATTGCTGCCGGAGTGAGTGAACTCCCCAAGTCGTGCGAGGCAACACTGATCGCTCTCTCCGATCATCCCGCTGTTCCGGCGAGTGTAGTTTCCACCATCATCGAAACCTGGAAGCAAGGCGCTCCTCTCGTCATCCCAACCTGGAAAGATCGCGGTGGTCATCCGGTTCTCGTCGACCTCGTCTTCAAGTCTGAGCTGCTGAATCTGAGCTCGCGTGGCGGTCTGCGCACCCTTTTTGACGCCCATAAAACTGCGGTCAAAAGGGTGCCCGTTGACTCGCCCTTCATTGCTCGCGACATGGATACGTGGGATGATTATCGTGCCTTGCATGAAGAGGTTACGGGCAAACCGGCGCCCGATGCACTCATCTAATGCACTAAGTCGAGCGCACGGACGCGTTCGGCGAAGGAGAGAGATGGTTCAAAACAACCGAAAACGAGTCATGGCCGGGTTGATGACGTTGCTGGTGTGCTGCGTGGCTTTGGCGCAGAACCCGGCACGCGTGGACTTTTCACTGAAATCCATCGACGGGCAGACCGTTACATCCAATAGTCTTCGTGGCGAAGTCGTGGTTCTGGCGTTCGGCGCCTCATGGTTGCCGCTGTCGAGAACTCAACTACAGGGCGTGAGAAAACTTGCTGACGAGTACAGCAATCGCAGCCTCGTGGTTTACTGGGTCAGCACTGAGTCGGACGATCCCAAGTCGAAGAATCATGCGAGTGACGAGCAACTGCGCGCGTTCTCGCAGAAGTATGGGTTGAAAGTGACTGTGCTGCGAGATCCTGATGGCGCGATTTCGAAGAAGTTTGGCGTGGACCAGCTTCCGTCGATCGTGATTCTCGACAAAGAAGGCAACATCTCCGGTGGTCCAATCGGCGGACTCGATCCCCAGGGAAACCTCGCCGGTCAACTGGCTTCCCGCCTCGACAAGTTGCTGTAAGACGAGTCACATACGCGTTCCAAGAGCCGCCGGTTTGGCGGCTCTTTTGTTTGTCCTATTTACTAATCACCTTGCAGCAATTAACCTGTCTTCAGTCATGGCATTCAAGCTGATCAATCCCGACTCCCTCGGCGCGCCGAAGGGTTACTCAAACGGTGTGCTTGCGGACGCAGGGGGCAAGCTGCTTTTCATCGCCGGTCAAATCGCGTGGAATAAAAACCAGAAGATCGTCAGCGACGACTTCGTCGAGCAATTCGATCAGGCTTTGGCAAACGTCATCGCAGTGCTGAACGCTGCGGGTGGAGAGCCGGCCAATGTTGCGCGGCTCATGATCTACGTAACGAGCAAATTGGAATATCTCGAACGCAGCAGAGAAGTTGGTGAGCGCTATCGAAAACACATGGGAAAACATTTTCCGGCAATGGCCCTGGTCCAGGTTGCAGGGCTCGTCGACAACGCGGCGAAAGTTGAAATCGAAGGGATGGCGGTACTACCGGCATGAAACCAACGACATCCTTTCTCTACGAGCAAGACGAGCACGGCATCGCCACGATCACCTTG
>DATENQ010000204.1:0-4147 GCA_035275005.1 Pyrinomonadaceae bacterium
GCCCGTCTTGCGAATAAAAATATCGTGCGAACGACGGGCGGCCACGGAGTGCCGCCCCTACAGTTGGAGTCATCATGACCAAAATAATCAGTTTCGTGTTAGCGTTACTTTTTTCGTGTGGCGTGGCTGTTGCTCAGAATACAAACTCACCGACAACGACCGAGCGACAACGAACGACGAACACCAATCGCGCCAAACCTACACCCACCGACACAGAAAAACCTGCACCGGCGTCAAAGAAAACGGCGCCGCCCGCGCAACAGGCGCCCGGTTCGGAAGGTGTGCTCGCGGCCTTCAACGCACTGCTCAACGGCATCAGGCACGCGGATGTGAAAGAGGTGATGGACGTCTACTGGAATAATTCCCAACTCAATCTCTTCAACTACAACGGCACCGTCACGAAAAGTTGGGAACAGGTACGTAAGAACCGCGAGAGCTCGTATCCCGAGATCAAGGACGTGAAGCTCGAAGTACGTGACGTTTCAATTACTATGCTCGGCCCAGCAGGCGCTATCGTTACGTGCCAGTGGACGCAATCACAAACCTACAAAGGCGCGCCGGAAACTGTCTCGGGACGTATGACACTCGCGTTCAAGCGCATCGGCAACGCCTGGAAAGCGATTCACTTACACTCGTCGCCCGATAATCCAAACCCCGCGGTCATTCCACCATCGGAACAGCGTCCGTCTCCGTCGCCTTCGCCGACGCCTTAATCAACGCAGCACCGGCGCCGGCCAGAATCATCAGGAACGGAAAGATTTCCACCGTGTAGCGCGGCTCGGGATTTTCAAGAGTCGCGAAAAACCCAAGACGCAGGAAGATCAAAAGCACGGCAAGCAGCAACCATCTACCGGCATCTCGGTCTCGCGAGCGCCAAAGCAGCCACCCTCCGACCACGCCCAGCAAGGTGTAAATCCACGTCAATCCGGCGAAAAGCGGCAGCCAGTACTGCTGGTGAATGTTGTAATCGAGATCTTCGAGCGGGAACAACTCTCCGTTGAAAGGGTAGTATTCTGAATGCGTGTCGAACCAAAGCGTCACCGCGCGTCGCAGAGGCATCGCAACGTAGTAGCGAAATCGTGAGTGCGCGATTCGTTCTCGTCCGATTTGCGCGAAGCCGGCGTCGATTTCCGGCGTCATCTCGACGTTAACTTCTTCCGGCTGTGCCGGCTGCTCCTCTTCTTCTTGTTCCGGCCCTTCTTCTTCGTCCTGGTCCTCGTCGGCGGCGGAGGCCTCAGCGGAGTCGTCGGCTGATTGTTCTTCCTCGTCCGGATAATTGTATTTGTGGAACAACGCAGCAACGCGATCGCGCTCTTCGTCTGAATCGAAAGCCGTGTCCGGAAACTCGTCGACGCTGATCCGTCGTGTATCCAACGCCCAGAGCGCTGGACCAACGTAGCGACTATCGTCCAGCCACGTTCGCACCCAAAGCAGGTAACCACGCGGCACAAACTCGCCGGGCATTTCAGCGTGCGCCGGGGCGAGCGGTTGAAAGAGATGAAACACTTGTTGGTTCCGGATCGTCCACGGGACGAGCACGACGCAGAAGGCTATTGAAAAGAGCGCCGCGGAAAGAATCGCTTCACGCAAGCGTGCGTGTCTTAGACCTGACAACACAATCGTGCCACCGGCGGCCGCCGCAAAGAGGCCGCTATCCGGACGAAACAAGACCGCCAGACCTGCAATGACACCGCTGATCACCCACCACATCAGTGCTTTCTTTCGCAACGTGGCTTTGAAAGCAAACGTAGCCGCGAGCACCAGCGCCACCGCCAGAAAACTTGCCCACACTTCCGTCAGGATCGTCGCCACGTAAATCGCCGTGAACGGGCAGACTGCGGCCAACGCGAGTGCGACGAGCGCGGCTCGACGTCTACGTTCGTCGTTGATGGACCATTCAAACGCCACGAGGGCGATCAAGACGCACGTCGCTGTGTCGATCACGGCCTGGAACACGCGTACCGCAGTGTCGTTGCCATGGCCGAAAATTGCATAAACACTCGCGAGAAACAGCGGGTAACCGGGAAGGCGAATCAGTGAAGGAACGTAAGGCGCCTGTGTTTCGTGAGAGTAAACATGCTGCTCGAGGACGTTACGTGCGATCTGTGAATAAACTTTGCCGTCGCCCGGCTCATCGTTCGGCAGACGCAGAGCAATGAAGAGACGAAAGCCAAGTGCGCCAAGAATAAGGAGGACCGCGAAGAAAGAACAAGTCAGGAAGGGCGGCTTGTCCCCGCCCTCGGAACAGCGGGGGCAAGCCACCCTTCCTGACTTGTTCTTGCTATGAATCAAAATACCTCTTGAGTTATGGGCTGGCTTCAGCGGTGGCTTTGCGCTCGAGTTTTCCCCAACCGACGACCGGACCACGAATCGCCATCGTTACTGATTTGATCATCACGTAGTACATCACCTGCCGGTAACAGAACCTTTGCAGGAACAACCACCAGAGCAAACTCCAGCGCTCGCGCCGCTCGAGCAGAAACGCGAAGCACGCCGCCGCCCAATCGATGGCGAGAAACAGCGCGTAGTAAAGCAGCACTTGTTGCAGGTTTGTCGATGAGTAGCCGGTCGGTTGTTGCCAGCGATCAAACGCGCTCGAAATGAGCACGTAGAGCAACATCAGATCCATCACCGGCGAGATCAACGCGAATATGATCTGGAAGATCCAAACGTTGGGCATGGCGATGAAGCCAAGCGTTCCGAAGCGTCGTCGAAACAGCGCATCCTGATGTTTCCACATGCACTGCAAGGTGCCGTACGCCCAGCGGAATCGTTGTTTCGCGAGCGAGCGCAAATCGTGCGGTGCTTCAGTCCACGCGATAGCCGTTTCTTCGTAACCGATGCTGTAGCCCAAACGCCTGATCTGTAACGTCAGATCCTGATCTTCAGCCAACGTGTCAGACGGGAAGCCACCGACTTCAACCAGCAAATCTTTTCGCCATGCGCCGACCGCGCCCGGCACCACCGTGATGCAGTTGAGACTCGCAAACGCGCGACGGTCCATGTTCTGCGACGTGATGTATTCGAGTGCCTGCCAGCGAGTGACGATGTTGACGCGGTTGCCGACCTTCGCATTCCCCGCGATCGCTCCCAACCTTTCGTCGTAAAACCGGTGCGCCAGCGCGCCGACTGTTTGTGGTGCAAACAACGTGTCGGCATCGAGCGCAACAACAATCTCGCCGCGTGCGTGTCGCAGCCCCGTGTTAAGCGCCGATGCCTTACCCGCATTAGCAACCGTTAAGAGCCTCACGCGCTCCTCGTGCTTAAATTTCTCAGCCACGACTTTACTGGTGGCGTCGTACGAACCGTCGTCGATCACGATGATCTCGTAGCGCAAATAATCAGACGCAAGCAGGCTGCGAATCGTGTTCTCAATCACGAGCGCTTCGTTGTAAGCGGGCACGAGAATCGAAACGAACGGCGTGTAGTCGATGCCTGCGTTTATGCGTTCGCGACGTCGAGATCTGATCCACTGCGCTAGCGCGAGCGAACCAACAAAGAAGAGTCGTCCGAGGCCAAGCAGGATGCCGAGCAGGAATGTCCACTGCAAAACCCAACCGCCTGTAGATAGAAAGAAAAACGTGATCGCATCCGCGCGCGTAAAAACACGCTGGCTGGCGGGAATGACGGGCATCACCTGGTCGCGCGAGAGCCCCGCCAAATCAGAAACAGCCACGAAACGATACCCGCGCGCCTTTAGCTCGTGAATTAGCCGCGGCAACGCTTCAATGGTGGCGGAGCGATCGCCTCCTGAGTCGTGTAAGAGAATGATCTCTCCGCGTGTTTCAGGGTTGGCATCTTTCGCGCGATCGATTGTCCGCTGGACGATCTGATCCGCAGTGACCGGAAGTTTCCAGTCGTCCGGATCGATGCGCACGCCAACCATGATGTAACCGAGATTCTGTGCGACGAGCGCAGGCTCGACTTCCTGCGGCTTGTCGGCTTCCGCGTCGCCGAAGTAAGGCGGACGAAACAAAACCGTTGAACGGCCGACTTCCGATTCGATGAGCCTTTGGGTGGCATTCAGCTCGAGCTCAGTCAACGACAACGGAATCTCACCGAGGTTCGGATGCGTGAACGAATGATTGCCGACCTCGTGACCTTCGTCGACGATGCGTCGCACCAGCTCCGGATTCGCTTGTCCGTT
>DATENQ010000205.1:0-4437 GCA_035275005.1 Pyrinomonadaceae bacterium
ACTCTCTCCCTACCGAGCACTTGCTCCCATATCCCGCACAACACTTCCTCGACCGGCGTGCGCGGAGCCTGATAGCTACCTTCGATTGCGATCTGATTCGGCGGAGGCAAAGCGCGCCGATCTACTTTCCCGTTTGGTAACAGCGGCAACTGCTCCATGCGCACAAACACCGCCGGCACCATGTATTCGGGAAGATGATCGCGCAGTAACTGTTTAAGATCACCAACGGAAGTATGAGAAGTTGCAACTACGTATGCGGCCAACATCTTCCGCCCGTCTTCCCGATCCCAATCCGTCACTACTGCTTGCCGCACGTCACGATGAAGCTTCAACGTGGCTTCGATCTCACCTACCTCAACGCGGAAACCACGCACCTTCACTTGTCGATCGCTGCGACCGACATATTCCAGTCGCCCGCGCTCAAAACGCCGCACCAAGTCGCCGGTTCGATAAAGACGCTGCCCCCCTTCGCTGCTGAAAAGATTCGGTATGAACCTTTCCGCAGTCTGATCCGGACGATTGAAATATCCGCGCGCCAGCCCCTCACCGCCGATGTACAACTCGCCGACAACACCGGGCGGCACGGGACGATAATGTTCATCGAGCACATAGACCTGAACGTTTGCGATTGGACCACCGACAGGCGGCAGCCTGGGCCACTCGCGCGCTGCTCCCTGCAACCTCCACATGGTGGCCAGATGCGTTTCCGTCGGTCCGTAATGATTATCCAGGTGACAGTCATCGAGTTTCCCGAACAGACGCTCGATCGGCGGAGTGATCTTCAACTGCTCACCCGCCGTGATAACCTCGCGTAGATCGTGCGGCACAATCCCTTCCGCTTCACTTGCCTCAGCCAGATGCTGCAAAGCAACAAAAGGTAGAAACAACCTTTCGACTCGCTGCTCTACAACCACGCGCAACAAAGCGCCGGCGTCGCGACGAGTTGGCTCATCGACGAGGACGAGCGTTGCGCCTGCGCACCAGGTGGTGAACATCTCCTGTACCGAAACGTCGAAATTGAGTGAAGCGAATTGCAGCGTTCGCAGCTTTGCGTTAGTGCTACTCAGTTGAAACGTAACCAGGTTAGAGATTGCGCGATGCGACATCATCACGGCCTTAGGCCGGCCGGTAGATCCGGAAGTGTAAATGACATACGCGAGGTTCTCGGCGGTCGCGCCACTCACTGGATTGCTGTCGCTTTCGCTTGCGATCAAATCCGCGTCTGTATCGAGACAAATCATGCGCGGGCACTGCGCAGGCAGTCGCTCAACCCAACATTGCTCAGTCAGCACTGCCGACACGTGCGCATCGTCGAGCATGAACAAAAGACGCTCGTGCGGGTATTCAGGATCGAGTGGAAGGTAAGCAGCACCTGTTTTCAATATAGCCAGCACCGCGATCGCCATCCTGGCTGAGCGTCCAGTGGCAACTGCGACCACCGATTCCGGTCCGATACCATGACGCCTGAGAAAATGCGCCAGCCGATTCGCAGCCCCTTCCAGCTCACGATACGTCAGCCGCTCGTCGCCGCAGATGAGTGCCACCTCGTCCGGCGTTCGCGTTGCCTGCTCGTAAAAAAGATCGTGGATACAACTCGTGCGCGGAAAATCGGCAGCCGTCCGATTCCATTCAACAACGAGTTGTCGCTCCTCTCCCGTCTGAAGCAGCGGTAACGCTGAAATCCGTTGCTCCGGATCCAGAACAATCGCGGCAAGTATGGTTTCGAAATGCGCCAGCATGCGCCCGATCGTCTGCGCTTCGAACAGGTCTGTGCTGTACTCGAAGATTCCAGTTAACCTTCCATCCGATTCCTCCTCGAGCGATAACATCAGGTCGAACTTTGCAGTGCCTGTACCTATCTGCAACTGCTCGACCTGCAAGCCTGGCAACTCCACATTTTTACCGGGCGTGTTTTGAAAGACGAAAAGCACGTTGAAAAATGGTGTGTGTCCTGTATCGCGTGCCGGCTGAAACCGTTCCACCAGCATCTCGAACGGCACGTCCTGATGCGCGTACGCGCCGAGCGCGACTTCGCGCACGCGCCCGAGGAGTTCGCGAAACGTCGGATCGCCCCCGAGGTTAGTGCGCATCACAAGCGTGTTGACGAAGAAACCAATCAGATCTTCGATCTCGCGGCGGCGCCGGTTCGCAAGGGGCACGCCAACCGCCACGTCGTGCTGTGCTGCATAGCGTGAGAGCAACGTCTGAAACGCGGCGAGCAAGGTCATGAACAACGTTGCGCCGTCGCCCCGGCTCAGCTTCTTCAATCCCCTGGTCAGATCTTCGTTGAGCTCAACGGGTACGAAGGCTCCGCGCAGACTCCGCACTTTTGGTCGTGGATGGTCCAACGGTAATTCGAGCACCGGAGACAAACCCTCGAGCTGCTTGCCCCAGTAGTCAAACTGCGCACGGAGCGTCTCTCCGCGCAGCCACTCGCGCTGCCAGACGGCATAGTCAGCGTATTGCAAAGGAAGCTCTGCCGGACGGTCCGCCTCTTTTCCAGTGAAAGCGGCGTAGAGTTTCGTGGCCTCGCGCGCGAGCACCCCAACGGACCAGCCGTCGCTAATGATGTGGTGCATCGTGAACAAAAGCAGGTGCTCTTCTTTATGCAGCCGCAGCAACGTCGCCCGCAGCAGTGGTCCATGCGACAAGTCGAAAGGACGCTTAGCCTCGGCGTCGATCAACGTTCTGGTTTCACGTTTGCGATCGAGTTCGTCCAGCGACGACAAATCGATCAACGGAATCTTCACCGGGTACGGAACGGAAATGATCTGCACCGGATTTCCGTCTACAGACTCGAAGGTCGTACGCAACGCCTCGTGCCGGCGTACAATCTCGCTCAAAGCTCGCTCCAGTGCGGCAATGTCGAGCTGGCCCAGCAAACGCAAAGCGCCGGGTGTGTTGTACAAAGGATTGGCGGGTTCTAACTGATCGAGGAACCAAAGTCGTTGCTGGGCAAATGACGGAGGCAACGGCCGTTCGCGCGAGATGTGCTGTAGCGGTGGTTCAACGCGTTTGCCGCCAGGTCGCAGATGCTGCTCGATGAACTGCGCTAATTCCGAAAGTACGGGTGTCTGGAAGAACCGTGTGAGCGGCAACTCAACGGACAAGGCCTCTTTTACACGCGACACGACTTGCGTCGCGAGCAGCGAATGGCCACCGAGATCGAAGAAGTGGTCATCCGCGCTTATCCGATCTCGACCGAGCACTTCCTCCCAAATGCCGCACAACGTTTCCTCCACGAGGGTGCGCGGCGGTCGATACTCGCTGTATTGAGCTCGCTCGAATTTGTCGGGCGGCGGTAGTGCGCGGCGATCCACTTTTCCACTCGGCAATAGCGGCAACTGCTCTATGCGCACAAACACACTCGGGACCATATGGCCCGGCAACCGCTCCTTTAAATAACTTCGAAGCTCGCGTGACAGGCTCTCGCGGTCAGCGGTCACGACGTACGCCACGAGGTGTCGTTCGCTGGAAAGGTCATCGTGTGCGGTCACCGCGGCCGCCACCACATCCGCATGAGCGCACAACGCCGCCTCGACTTCACCTAACTCGACGCGCGAACCTCGCACCTTTACCTGGTTGTCGATACGGCCGAGAAATTCGAGTCCTCCTCCCGGCAGTCGACGTACGAGATCGCCCGTGCGGTACATCCGCGCGCCGGGCTCGTCGCGGAACGGATTCGGGGCAAATCGTTCGGACGTCAGATCCGCGCGTCCTTCGTAACCGCGCGCCAGTCCCGCACCGTCCAGGTACAACTCTCCTACCACGCCGATGGGAGAAGGTTTCAACCACTGATCCAGAACGTACGCGCCGGCGTTTGCAATCGGTTTCCCGATCGGCACCGATGCAGTTTTGGCCTCACTGTTTATTTCCCAGAATGTGGCATCAATGGTTGTTTCTGCTGGTCCATACAGATTACACAAACGAGCGGTTGATAACGCTGCTAGACATCGCGCCGCCAGCTCTTTGGTTAAAGCCTCGCCGCCGCAGAATATGAGTCTCAGGTTTTGACACGAACCAAAACCCGATTGTTGGACCAGCATCCGCAACAACGTCGGCACTACCTGGACCACCGTGACGCCATGCTCGATGATCGTGCTTACCAGATATCCGCTGTCCTGGTGTCCGCCCGGTCGGGCCATTACTAACTTCGCGCCAACCATCAGCGGCATGTAGAACTCCCACACGGACGCGTCGAAACCGATCGGGGTCTTTTGCAGAAACACATCCGCTTCGTTGAGAGCAAAAGCGTCGCGCATCCAGTACATATGGTTGCAGAGCGCGGCGTGCGTTACCATCACGCCCTTCGGCCTGCCCGACGAGCCCGAGGTATAAATCACGTAGGCAACGTTTGCAGGGTCTATGCGAGTGGGAGAAGATTTCTCACGCAAAGGCGCAAAGAAGCAAAGAAGGCCATCTGGAGACGCGGCAGCG
>DATENQ010000206.1:0-9890 GCA_035275005.1 Pyrinomonadaceae bacterium
TTCGTGCTGAGATCGCGAAGCGCCATCTGCTAAGAGTTTGATAAGATAAGGCGCGATGACTGTTCGCACCTGCTTGATCATCGCGTGTTTAGTTGTTTCTCTTAGTTGTCGAAAAACTTCAACCCCTCCGCCAACAGCCCCGCCAACCGGAACAGCGACTCCGTCGCCGGAGTTGAGTCACGTCGCGGGTGGTGAGACACCGGCGCCACAGACGAAGTATTTCAAAGGCTCGATCGGCAGCTCGCTCGACCTGCAAATGAAACTGGTGCGCACGGGCGACCAACTCGCGGGCAGCTACTTCTACCAGAAGCTCGGCACGCGTATTAACCTGCGCGGCAACGTCGATAAAGACGGCAATCTCACCCTCGAAGAATTCGATCAAGCCGGCAAACAGACGGGCTTGTTCAAAGGCATCTGGACTGTCGATGCCGGCGATGGGCTGATCAAGCTGGCTGGTAACTGGTCGAAGCCGCCGAGTGAGAAGGGCAGTGAAAAGAAGATTGCGTTTTCAGTCCACGAGGAGCCGATCGCTTTCACAGGCGACGTCGAGATCGCGTCGAAGCAGATCAAAGAGAGCAACAAGAAACTGAGGTACGAGATCGCGGCGCAGTATCCGCAAATAACCGGAAGAGCGAATCCGAACTTCGAGAAGTTTAATCAAGCCGCGCGCGCGTTAGTGAATAAAGAAGTCTCAGACTTTAAGAAAGGAATGCAGCCGGAGGGCGAGGAAGCAGAACCTCCCACTGACGAATCCGGCCCTGGCGATCTGAGCGTCAGTTACACCGTGGCGTTGGCGCAGGACGATCTGGTGAGTGTCAAGTTTGACGTTAGCAATTACGAGGCGGGCGCGGCGCATCCGAATCCCTATTCACACGTGCTCAATTACGATCTGAAAAATGGGAAGCAGTTGAAACTGAGCGATCTTTTCAAGCCGGGCGCGAAGTTTCTTCAGACAATCGCGACTTACTGTATCGCCGATCTAAAGAAACAACAGAAGGATTTACCGGCGGATCAGATTGAGAGTGGCGCGGCTGCCAAGTCAGATAACTATGGAAGCTGGACCCTCGCGAGACGTGGACTGGGTATAACTTTCGACGCTTACCAGGTTGGACCTTACGCCGCCGGCCCGCAATTCGTGCTCGTGCCGTATTCAACGTTGAAAGATCTAATTAATCCCGACGGACCTATTGCTCAGTTTGCAAAATAAGCCGCAGATGAACGCAGACTAACGCAGATCAGACCTGCGTTAATTTGCGTTTATCTGCGGCCAAATAAAACGCTAAAAAGAACGCGATGAGCATGATCGCGGCGGCGGTCCAGAAGGTGATGAAGAGCGATTGGTCGCTCATGTAGTGTGGCAGGCCGTCGGCGCCGAGATGTGCGATTGAGCTGCTGATTAGTATCGCCGCGATCGAGGGACCAACGGCGCGTGCGAGGCTTGCTGTTGATTGAGTCACGCCTAAGATGACTCCCTGCTGCGCCGGATCTGCACTCTTTGAAGCGAGACTCGTTAGCGCCGGAGTCGCAAGCGAGTTGCCCATCGAAAAGACGCCACCACCAACCAGCAGCGCCGCCAGCCCACCTGCCGCCGGTCCAACAAAAGGGACCGCAAACAAGCTGATCGCGAAACACAGCGCGCCCACGATCACCAGCGGCATCTCGCCGAAGCGCTTCACCAAACGTCCGATTAGTCCGCCTTGAATGATCACGGCGATCAGTCCGACGTAAGCGAAGAGATAGCCGGTGTGTTGCGCGTCGTAGCCGAAGCGAAACATCGTGTAGAGCGAGAACGACGTCGTCATGATCGAGAACGCAACGATGAACAGGAAATAGATGACCAGGACAAAAGCCAGTCGTGGCTCTTTCAGTGAAAGCATCACCTGGCGCAGGCTGCGACCACGTGCGGCCGAGTTCTTCGCGGGATGATCCGGCGTGACTGTCTCGGGCAGCGTGAAATAGAGCAGCGTCGCGTTTGCGAAGCAGAGAACTGCGGCGAAGATAAACGGCACGTGGATGCCCCAACGACTCAGAATCCCACCGATCGCTGGTCCAAAAATAAATCCGAGACCAAACGCGGCGCCAATCATCCCCATTCCTTTGGCGCGGTTTTCTTCGGTGGTGATGTCGGCGATGTACGCTTGAGCGGTGGAGATGTTTCCCCCCGTGATGCCGTCGAGAATGCGCCCGAGGAAAAGCATGAAGATACTCGTCGCGAACCCGAGTACGAGAAATCCGATGCCGGTGCCGATGATCGAGAGCAGCAGCACGGGTCGTCGCCCGCGCTTGTCTGACAAACCGCCCAGCACGGGGGAGAAGATCAGTTGCATGATCGAATACGAGGCGAAGAGCAGGCCCACAGTGCGCGGCGTGGCGTTGAAAGCTGTGCCCTCGGCGTAGTATGGCAACACCGGAATAACGATGCCGAAGCCAACCAGATCGATGAAGACAGTTGTAAAGATGACGACCAGCGGTGAGCGCTTCATTCGGTTTATCTGCGACCTTTGTTCAACGCGCGATCGACTGATGCCTGTCCGCCGCCTGCGATCAGCAACGCTACGGCCATTGCCAGCAGGCTTAACGGATACTCGTAACCGCGGTTTGCAGCGAAGAAGCCGCCGGGCAAGTGTACTCCCATGATCGCGGTCAGCATCACGCATCCGACGAAGAACGCGCCGACACGCGTTAAGAAGCCGAAGCCGATGAGCAGACCGCCGACAAGTTCGGAAAGCGCCGCGGCGCTCAGCCAAAACCATGTGGGACGCATGAAACTGAAAGGCGTGTTGCCGGAGATATATGTGTTGAAACCCGGCCCGTTGAAACTGCCGAGCACCTTTTGCGAGCCGTGCGCAATCATCACGGCGGCGAGCGCCAGGCGAATCGGGACGGTAAACCAGGTTGGAGAGGTCGCGATTAGTCGATTCAGCATGTCTGTGTTGTTCCTCGTTATTGGACGCAGATCTACGCGGATTAAAACGCAGATCTGTAGTAACATTCAATCGCACTTGTCATCAACTTCTCGAAAGACGCTTTATTGAATGCACAGACGCCGAGTAGCAGGCGCGGCCGCGCTGCTGATTGTCCTGCCTTTCATCGTTGCGGCGCAAACCCCTCCGGAAATCTCGTTCACAGTGGCGATGTCGCGTCCGCACACGCACTTGTTTGAAGTCGACGTCGCCGTCAAGCGCCCCGCAAACGGCCCGCAGGAAGAGCGACTCGTGATGCCTGTCTGGACGCCCGGGTCGTACCTCGTGCGTGAGTTTGCGCGCAACGTGCAGGACTTCGCCGCGACCGACGCCGCGGGCGGGGCACTCAAGTGGGAGAAGACGAACAAAGACACGTGGCGCATCGTCACCAACGGCGCCGCGTCGTGGCACGCACGTTATCGCGTCTACGCAAACGAGCTCTCGGTGCGCACGAGCGAGTTGAATTCGAGTCACGCGTATTGGAACAACGCAAACATCCTGATGTATCTGGATGGCTTTTTGAAGAGTCCTTCGACGGTGCGCGTGATCGCGCCCGACGTGTGGAAAGTTGCGACCGGGTTGCCGGCAGTGCTCGGCCAGAAGAATACTTTTCGCGCCGAGAATTTCGACGTCCTTTACGACTCGCCCTTCGAGGTCAGCAACTTCAAGATGCTGATCTTCAATGTAAAAGGTGTCGCGCACCGGATCGTGATCGATGGTGAAGGGAACTACGATCCGGAGCGCATGCGACGCGACGTGCAGAAGATCGTCGAGACGCAGGTTGAGCTGATGGGTGGCGAAGTGCCTTATCGCGACTACACGTTCATTCTTCACCTGCGTGAGAACGCCGGCGGCGGTCTCGAACACTTGAACTCGACATCTCTTGGCTATCCGCGTTTTGGTTTCCGGATCGAAAGAGGCGACCGCGCGACTTCATCCGGACCAAATACCGCCGACACATTCCAACGCGACTATCGTGGCTTTCTCTCGCTCGTGTCGCACGAGTTTTTCCATCTTTGGAATGTGAAGCGAATCAGGCCGGACGCGCTCGGGCCGTTTGATTACACGCAGGAAAACTACACCAAGAATCTCTGGGTCGCTGAAGGTATTACGGATTACTACGCCGACCTGGCTTTGCGTCGCGCTGGTCTGATCAGCGAGAACGAGTTTCTGGGTGCATCGGCGCGATCGATTCAGTCGTTGCAGAACACGCCGGGCCGGTTGGTGCAGAGTGTTGAGGAGTCGAGTTTTGATTCGTGGATCAAGTATTACCGGCAGGATGAGAACTCGATAAACTCGCAGATTTCGTACTACGACAAAGGCGCGATACTCGGGTTGTTGCTCGATCTTGAGATTCGTAAACGCAGCAATGGCGCGAAGTCGCTGGACGACGTGATGCGTTACCTGTACACGGAGTTCTTCAAGAAAGACCGAAACTATGCGCCGCAGGATTTTCAGAAGGCGTGTGAGCTGATGGCGGGGTCGAGTCTGGAGGAATTCTTCAAACGGTTCGTGCATGGGACGGAAGAGCTCGATTACAACGCTGCATTCGAAGCTGCGGGACTACGGCTCGAGGCAAATGGGCCGCCGGGTGGGAATGCGGTGGCTGATCGTGTCTTCTTCGGCGCGGACGTCGGGCAGGAAGACGATCGGCTGATGGTGCGGCGTGTTTATGCCGGTTCGCCCGCGTACGAGCAGGGACTTAACGCAGGCGATCAGATCGTGGCCGTGGACAATATGCGTGTCACGATGGCTTCCCTCAATGCGCGCCTCGCGGACAAGAAACCCGGCGACCTCGTGAACCTGACGATCTTTCGCTTCGATGATTTGAGCACCATGCTTATCAAGCTTGGCGCCCGCCGCGACGGCACGTACCGCATCGTCCCGCTGCCAAACGCGACGCCGGCGCAGAAGAAGATTTACAGCGATTGGTTGCGATCCGTATAGGTCCGATAATTTCTATAGGACCTGTTTAAGGCGATGGCTACTTACCAGAACATCCACTTCCGTCTCGAGGATCGCGTGGCGAGGATCACGTTTGCGCGGCCGCCGTTGAATGTCTTCAACATCGAGATGATGCGCGAGATTGCAAAAGCGCTGGGTGAATGCGCGCGGCGCGAACTCGTCGCGATCGTTTTTGACGCGGACAAGGATTGTCGCGCGTTCAGCGCGGGTGTTGCGATTGAGGACCACGTGCAGGACACGATCTTCCAGATGCTCGATGCATTTCACTCGATCTTTCGCTCGCTCGAACAGTTAGCAAAGCCTTCTATCGCGTTGGTCGACGGCGCGGCACTCGGCGGTGGTTGTGAGCTCGTCGCGGCGTGCGACATCGTCATCGCTTCGGATCGTTCGCGTTTTGGTCAACCGGAGATCAAGTTGGGCGTGTTTCCGCCGGTTGCAGCAGTGCTCCTGCCACTCGTGATTGGTGAAAAACGCGCGCGCGAATTGATACTGACGGGCGAGATAATCGATGCGGTCGAGGCCGGGCGACTCGGTTTGTGCAACCACATCGTCCCCGGTGCCCACCTCGAACCGAAATTGCTCGAGGTGCTCGCGAAGTTGCGAGAACTCTCTGGCACCTCGCTGGTATTTGCGAGACAATCACTGGACCTCGGTCGCGGCAGGTCAATCGACGCCGTCTTGACCGAGCAGGAGAACATTTACCTGCACGAGCTGATGAAGACTGAAGACGCGAATGAGGGCGTGAAAGCGTTTCTCGAAAAACGCAAACCTGTTTGGCGGCACCGGTGAACATGAAGAATTTCTCACGCAAAGCCGCAACGGCGCAAAGGAAGACGCAAAGTTCATCTGCGCCTTTCTTTGCACCTTTGCACCTTTGCGTGAAATATCTTCTGCTGTTATCGCTGCTCTTTGCGTCTTTTTCTACCGCGCTTGCGCAGGAGCGATCCGGATCGCATACGACGCGCGTGCGCGCGACGATGTCACCCGAGGTGAAGGCGCTGGTCGAAGAAGCGATCGGACTTGTTTGTACTCAAGCCAAGCTCGACCCGAAGAGCAGTGTCGCCATCGACGAAATGCAGGCGCGTCCGTCGTTGCCGCTGCACAGCCCGGAGGCGCGCACCGGCGCCGAGCGCGCTCAGCGACTATTGCCCCTCGCCAAGACACTCGTGATCACTGCTCTGCGCCAGCTTTCGACCGAGTACGGCTTTGAAAAATCTCCACGATTCAAGCTCCGCATCAACCAGTCGATTGCACGAATCAACTCAGTCAAACGCGTCCGTCCCGACATGGAATCGCGCGACAACGCCTCAGTTTATCTGAGCCGGCCCCACATGATCACTTTCGGCACGATCTTTCTCGCGGGCTTGCGATCCGACGAGGGAATGATCAGCGTGCTCGCACACGAGTTGATGCATATCGCGGACGGCGATAACGACAGTTTGCGCCCGCTGGTCTCCGCGGTGGGAAACAAAGCTTCGGAACTGACTGGTCTCGACGTTCACGGACAGCGAGGCGAGGAGATCACGTGCGACCTGATAGGCGCGATGGCTGTTCGCGCATATGTCGGCGAAACGCCTGGTTACGAATCGATTACTAGGCGCTTAGCACGTTCGATTCAACACAACTGCGTCGAGGTTGATGAAGGCGACGAAGATCACCTTTCACCGCGAAACACGATTCGCGCGCTGCTCGCGCTGAACCCGGCGTTGGTTCGAGACTTGATCAACGATCGATTTTAGCCACAGATGACACGGATGACAGGAACGATTTCTTCCGTAGTTACAATTCTCCTTGCCTTATTTTTTGCGTCGGGATGTAAATCCGTCATCGAACGTCAGGACGTGCGGCCAAAAGTGTTGCGCGACGTGCCCGCGCGCAATCTAGCTTATCGACTGTTGCCGGACGTTACGCCACCTTCTTCATCACTTGACGACACGGTAGACAAGCATGGCGCAGTCGCGAACGACTTCTCGACCAAGCGCAAAGACGACGCACTCGTACGCACTGTCGCCTCTCCTGATGGACGAAGAGTGCTCGCTCTCTACGGCACCGCCGACGAACCAGGCTCGACATTTCGCATCGATCTTTACAACTCGGAAGGACAGTTTCTGCGCAACCTGGTCCCGCCGGATATCTCCTGCGTGTTTCCGGAAACCGTTACCTGGTCGCCCGACGGCAACTTCATCAACTTCATCGCACGAAAGCGCGTCGCGCCGAGCCCGACGCCAACACCGCCGAACGAACCTGAACCGGAACCCGGGGCCTCGCCCGTTCCGTCGCCTTCAGTCGCGCCGTTGTTTGCGCCGGTCGCAAGCTTCAACACCGAACAGATCTATATCTGCAATCGCGACGGCTACGATCTCAAGCCGCTGACTTCACGCGAAGGATTGATCTACTTCTACTTCGTTTGGGCGCCGGATGGACATGCAATGGCGGCGCTGGCGTGCAAGGAAGACGAGTGGAACGCGCGTGAGCGGCAGTTTAAGTTACCGGCAGGCAGGCCGCGTTTGCTCACGCCCGACGGCAGCGAACGTTTGCTCGACGATGCGTTAACTGACGCGCTGCCTGTCTGGTCTCCTGATGCTTCGAAGATCGCGACTGCGTTCGACACTGACGTCGCGATTTACGACGCCGGAGGAAAGACTCCGACCCAGGCTCGTTTGCCACTCGGCAATGAATTGATTACAGCTTCCATCGCTTACGAACAGAAGACAACCACCAAAAAAGTTTCGTCGAATGCAAACTCAGCGGCACCCCAGTCCACACCGGCTCCGGGAGGCGTGCCGCCGTCGTTCAATCCGATTGTGAGGCTCGAGTGGCGCTCGCCCGAAACACTCTACATCCAGACCGCGTTTGTTCGTCTGATGCCAAACGAGACTATCAACACTTTCCAACGCTGGCACACGCTCACCCTCAGCGCGCAAGCAGCGATACTTAAGTGAGCCACAAAAAGGCACAAAAGGCACAAAAGAAGATTAGCGTGGGCGGCGTCTGAAGATCATCATCAGAAATAAGATCAGACCAACGACTACGATCACGATCGAGCCGGGCCAGATCCACCACCCACCGTCAGAACTGTAGCCGCCCACGACGATGCAGCCGCTCGACGCGAGTAGCAACAGTGATGCGACTACAGCTTTTAGCTTCACGGTTGCGAACCTGGCTGCGGCGGGTTGTTTTCCGGGTGCGTCATCTGCTTCGCCGCGTCCTGCACCTTATCGATCGCGCCGCGCGCAACTTCTTCCGCCTTGTCAACCAGTCTTTCGCTTGTTTCGCCGATGTACTCGCTTTCGAATCGTGTTGACGGCAGCGCCAGTCCCACTGCTGTTCCGGCAGCAACTGCGACCGCGCCCACCGCAAGTGGATTCTCGCGCAGCAGTTGTCCGAAACGATTGCCGACGTCTGTGGCGCTCTCTCTTGCTTTCGAACCGAGATTACTCAAAGCTTCAGTCGAACGATTTGCCAGATTGCCGGCAGTTTCTTTGACCTGATCGAACGTGCCCTCATTGTAAGCACCGCCGGTCGTGGTTCGTGTTTGATCGATTTCGCCGCTACCACTCAGGTTTTGACGTTTCGGGCGTAGAGAGGTGTTTTGCGACCAGTCGGTGTAACCGTTTCCACGACGACCCTTCATCCAAAGCATCCCCACTCCCAGTCCGATGAGCGCAAACGGAATCGGATTCCTCCACATACTGTTACCAACTGACGTTCCCGCATCCTTGATTGTACTTCCCGCACGACTCATTGCTTCTCGTGCCGGCTCCGTCACTTCTCCAATCGTCTCCATAACTCTTTCAACCTTTCCTATAGTGGCTTCGCGAACTGTTTCCTTTACCTGGCCCATCAGGTGTTCCGGACTGAGCCTCTCCTGGATTTCATTAATCGTTTGACTCATCTCGGCGCGCGTGTCTTCGATCTCCGCGCGTATCTGCTCAGGATCTTGATCGGCAGTATTTGTTATTTGATCTGTTGCTTCATCCATGTCGCGTCCTCCTTCAACGTCTCAACTGTCTCTCGCGGCGTCAGCTCAGCTTGTTGCAGCGCGGCCAATGCCTTGCCGATCAACAACCACGCAATGACGGCGACTACGACGCCCACGAGCAATGCCGCGCCCCAGGCCGGCATGACCCTGTCCAGCAACATGATGACGGCCGCGATCACAGCGAGCATTCCCGCGTACGCGACAGCCCCTCCGACAACGAGATAACCGATATTTCTGCCGAGGTACTTTACTTTCTGTGTGACTTCGAGCTTGGCCAGCGCAACTTCCTGCCTGACGAGGTTACTCATGTCCGAAGCCAGATCGCTGAACAGATCGCCGAGCGGCTTGTTTTCCGTTTGGCGGTTTTCATTGATTCGTTGCATGAGTAATACCTCTGTTCATCGAATTCTGAGAATTCGCTTCCATCGAACTCTTGATCAGGCGCGCGCCCGCGAAGCCCAATAAGAAGGCGCCACCGAGTAACAACGCCGGCTGGCGACGCCCGAAGTTTTGCACGTCGTTGAGCAGTCGTTGCGGATCCTGCTCGCGAAGGTAGTTCGTCATGCGCTCAAGACTGTTGGCGGCTTTGTCACTGTACTGAGCTGCGAAGCGAGCGATCGGTCCGTTTGCTTCACCAGTCGACAGAGTTTGGCCTAACTGTCTGACGGCATTCATCACCTGCGACAGTTCGTTTGTAGCAGTTTCCTTCCCGCGCTCTATCTGTGTATTTGCTTGTTGTTGTACCTGGTTGACGATTTAGCCGCCGGCTTGTTTGGCTTGTTGAAGGAGATTCTGGTTTTGATCTCCGGATTGTTGATTTGTCGCTCCTCCGCCCTGCGGCTGCGAAGCGCCACCACCCTGCGCTTTTTTACTCGGCGCCTTTGATGCGGCCGCTCCAGCTCCGCGCGATTGTTTACTACTTTCTCTTCCTGGCTCCATCTAAATACCCTCCCTTGGTTCGCTCTAAAACTTGAAGCTTA
>DATENQ010000207.1:0-9787 GCA_035275005.1 Pyrinomonadaceae bacterium
ATGTTGCGCCTTCGTGATCAGCCCGTCACGCAAGCCGCGCGCTGCGTCTTCAGTGTTGGGATAACTGACGCCGAGCGAGAGATAGTAAGCGCTCTTGTTGTTCTTGACGAAGATGTAAAAGTCGCCTTCCGGCGTCGCGCCATCGCCCTCACGCTGTTTATCCGGAACGGGACTAAATCCGAGCCCGACGCGATACGTCCGCACCAGCGTCTGGTCGGAATACAACTCCAGTTTTCTGGCGCTTTTGTAAACGACTATGCGGGGCTTTTCGATGGGAGGACTCTGCCACGGATGAACACAGATGACACCGATCAGAAATGAGATTAACAGTGTCATCCGTGTAATCCGTTAGTAAATATTTTAGGGCTTCTTGGACTTCTTCTTGTCTTCCTTGTCCTGGCCCTTGGCTGCGGCTGGCGCCTGGATTTTCAAGAGCGGCGCAACGCTTGCGCTGTAAGCATCGGTGACTTTTATGAAGGCTTCGTTGCGCAGATTCTGTAGATACGTCTCGCGTTCCTTCGACTGGCGCTCCAGCAACATCGCTTCACGAACACGATTGTCGTTGAACGTCGCCGTAGTTCCGCCCGGGGTGCGCGCATCGACGCGAATGATCTGGTAACCATCGCCCAGGTGAATCGGCTCAGCTATGCCACCAACTTTGACGTCCTTCAACGCATTCACCAGGTCTTCGCGCAGATTCGGAACGTCAAACTCACCAACGTAACCTTTGTCCTGCGGGGCAGTGCGCTGGCCATTCTTCTCGCGCTCGGAATTTGCGGCGGCTATCGCACCGAAATCAGCACCCGCGCGAATCTGCGCCATCAGTTCCAGCGCTCTTGCTTTGACTGCCGCCTCATCTTTGCCGGTGGTCGATAACCAGATCTCGGAAAGCTTGATGCTCTCGGGCTTGCGAAACTGATCGGGGTGGGCGTCGAAATACTTCTTTACTTCGTCGGGCGTGAACCCGAGATAAACACGCCGGTCCACTTCCTGTTGCAACACCGCCTGCTTCGTCATCTCAGTGCGCATGGTGCGGCGCACGTCTTCGGGATTTAGCCCGCTCTGTCGCATCGCTTCATAGAGTTTTTCGATCGAAGTGATGCCCTGGTCGTTAGCTATCTGCAACATGCGGCGGTTCACTTCCGCTTCGATTTCGTTGGCGAGATCCAGCTCCTTGCCTTTTTGCAACAGCAGTTTTTCGTTGACCAGCGTGGCAATCAGCTCGGCCTGGCGCTTTGCAACCTCTGCTTGCGCCTGCTGGTCGGTCATGCCGTTCTGCTTCAGCGCGTCGATGCGTTCCTTCGTCTCGCGCTTCAACATCGAGAGCGTGATCACTTCGTCGTTGACCTGCGCGATCACTTCGTCGACGACCGTCATCTCGCCTTCCTGGGCAAAAGCTATTGACGGCACCAGAACTAAAAAGGCTATCAAAACTAAGAATTTCAATTTCACAAAAGTACTCCTATCCGCATTTATCTGCATCCGCGTATCTGCGTTCATCCGCGGCCAAAAACCGAGAGATTCTAATCGCTCGCGCGAAGCCGGAGCAACACGTCACGGGCTACGTCGAGCACCTCGTCCTGCTGATCTTCCGTTAAAACCAGTCGCAAAACACCGTTTGGCGTGAAGACCGTCCCCGGGTGATTCGTAATGTATTCCCCAAGCTTTTCGGGCGCAATTCGCGCCTTTTCACTGAATTTAACGGCCACTCCGTCCGGCGTTTTATCAATCGAAACCAGCCCCAGCTCTTCCGATAACTTACGCAAACGAGCATAGGCAAATAGTCGCTCCACGGACGCGGGAATACGCCCGTAGCGATCTTCCGTCTCCGTCCGAATGCTCGCGAGCGTCGCTTCGTCGCGCGCTGAAGACACTCGTTTGTACGTTCGCAACCGCTGTCCCATGTCGGATATGTATTCCTCGGGAATCGCGACATCCACGCCGAGGTTCAGCGTGACGCTGGTCTCATCTTCAACTTCTTCCCCACGCAACTCAGCCACGGTACGCTCAAGCATCTGCGTGTAGAGATCAAAGCCAAGCGCTTCCATGTGACCCGACTGCTGGCCTCCGAGAAGATTCCCCGCGCCGCGCAGTTCGAGGTCAAGGGCCGCAATACGAAAACCGGCTCCCAGATCCGAAAACTCGCGAATGGCTGCTAAACGTCTGCGGGCAATAGGCGAAAGCTCCTGTTCGCTCGGTATCAGGAGGTAAGCGTAAGCCCTGCGGCTCGAACGCCCCACACGCCCGCGTAATTGATAAAGCTGAGAAAGACCGTAGTGATCGGCGCGATTTATGATGATGGTGTTTGCGCGGGGGATGTCTATGCCGTTCTCGATGATGGTGGTCGCAACCAGAACGTCATATTTGAAGTCGATGAAATCGAGCATCACCCGCTCCATGTCTTTCTCGTTCATCTGCCCGTGGCCCACCGCGAGGCGCGCCTGCGGCACGAGCCGCTTGACGAGCGCCGCAATAGTCTCGATCGTTTCAACGCGATTGTGAATGAAGAACACCTGGCCCCCGCGCGATAGTTCAAGCTCCATTGCCGACTTGATCACGCTCTCCGAGAACTGCACCACCTGGGTTTGAATCGCGAGTCGATCGCGTGGCGGTGTTTCGATGAGCGACATGTCGCGCATGCCGCTGAGTGACATGTTGAGCGTGCGTGGAATGGGCGTTGCCGAAAGTGTCAACACGTCCACTTTTTTCTTCAAGTGTTTGAGTCGCTCTTTGTGTGCGACTCCGAAACGTTGTTCTTCATCGACAACGACGAGACCGAGATCTTTGAAAGTAACGTCCTTCGACAGAATGCGATGCGTGCCGATGACGACGTCGATCTCGCCTGACTCGACTTTCTTCACGACTTCCTTCTGTTCCTTGCTCGAACGAAAGCGCGACAACAATTCAACCTTCACTGGAAACGGAGCAAAGCGCGAGCGGAACGTGTCGTAGTGTTGATAAGCGAGCACGGTTGTCGGCGTGAGAATCGCCGCCTGCTTGCCTTCCATCACTGACTTGAACGCCGCGCGCATGGCGACTTCGGTTTTTCCGTAACCAACGTCGCCGCATAGCAGACGGTCCATCGGCACGGGCTCTTGCATGTCTTTCTTCACGTCTTCAATCGCAGTCTCCTGGTCCGGAGTGAGCACGAATGGAAAGCCGTCTTCAAACTCCTGCTGCCAGGGCGTGTCGGCTGCGAATGCGTAGCCTCCGACGAGCTTTCGTTCCGCGTAGAGACGCAACAGTTCGTCGGCCATGTCGCGCATGGCGCGCCGGGCTTTGGCCTTTGTCTTTTGCCAGCCGAGGCCGCCGAGTCGATCGAGTTGTGGTTGATGACCTTCAGCGCTCGAGTAACGCTGCACGAGGTCGAGACGCTCGACAGGAACGTAGAGCTTGGCTTCGTCGGCGTAGTAAAGCAGCATGAACTCGCCGGTGCGTGGTCCAATGTCGAGCGACTGCAAACCGCCGAAGCGCGCGACGCCGTGATCGATGTGGACCACGTAATCGCCTGGCTTGAGATCGCGGAAGTCGGAAAGGAAAGCAGCCGCTTTCGACTTGCGTTTGCGCTTTTCACCACGCTGTGCGCGCTCGGCGCCCGCGGGTTGTCGTTCAACGGCTTCGGTGGCTTCGTCGAAGATGTCGGTTTCGACGTGTACGATCAGGTGCGACTGCGGCAGTTCAAAACCGCCGCTGAGACGACCGACAGTAACGACGACCGGGCGGGTAGTCGCAGCTTCGGACGCTTCGCTGGTTAACGTCAGGCGAGTTTCGATGTTGTACTCGCTGAGTATCTCGACAATTCGCTCTGCAACACCAAGACTCGGCATCACAAACAGCGTCGTTTTTAGTTCTTCGACGGAACGTTTTACTTCCGAAGCGAGGTCGGAAATGCGCCCGTGATAGCGCAGCGTTGATTGTGCCTTCCAGTCGACTTCCACGGCGGTCTCGACTGCCGGAAACAGAAACACCGGTTGCCGTGTGCCGCGTGCGCGGCCTAATTGAACCTTAGGGGCCTCAGCTTCTAAGGCAAGATTCAGATCTGTTTCGGCAGCGACGCGGCCAAGTGTGCGCAACTCAATGCGCTGTCGCGGCGAGATAAACTGCCGCAACTCTTCGGCGGTAAGAAAAAGCTCTTCAGGCGTGAGGGCGATGTCATCAGCCTGATCGATCTCACGATAGCGTTCCGATAAACGTTCGTAGAACTCACTCAGATACGATTCAATACCTGCCGGTTCGTCAACAACGAATACCACGTCGCCGAGATGTTCGAAGACGTTCGACGTGGTGGTCATAACTATCGGCATTAGCCATTCCCAACCCGCAAATGCTTCGCCTTCGCCGGCGAACGCCGTGCGGTCGCGCAACGAGCGTGCGAAACGCTGGTCGCTCCACCGTTCACGCGCCGCTTCGCTCCAGAGCTGAAAGTCGACGGGCGTGACGGCGAGCTCGTGCATTGGTGGCACATAGACCACTTGCAGCTGGCGCGTCGAGAGTTGGTTTTCCGGATCGAATTCGCGCAGCGAGTCGACTGTGTCGCCGAAAAACTCGAGTCGCACCGGCGCTTCTCTACCCGGCGGCCAGACGTCGAGGATGCCGCCGCGCATCGAGAACTCACCTACCGCGCCGACCGGATCTTCGCGCATGTAACCCGTGGCCATCAGTCTGTCGACGAGCGCTTCCGGCGAATGATCTTCGTCGCGTCTTATCACCGCTCCGGCTTTAGCAATGGCGGCGGGACTGACTGTCTTTCGCGCGAGCGCGCGAGCAGTTAGTAGAACGAAACTCGGCGAGCGTTGCTGTAGTTGCCAGAGTGCGAGTGCGCGTCTTTCGAGTGTCTGCGGGTGCGGAGCCACACCGGCGTAAGGATCTGTTTCGGAGGCCGGCAGAACGAGAATCTCGTTGCCGGCAGTTTCACTACCCGACAGCGCGCAATACCAGAAGTGCAGGTCTCGCTCCCAGGGCTCCAGATCTCGCGTCGATTGCGACACAACGGCAAACGTCTTCCCGGTGTCGCGCTGAAGCGCAGCCACAACGAGCGCGCGCGAAGCGCCCGCCACCAACCCGCTAATCGAGATGACACGCGCATTCGCGCGCACCTCAGCCAGCAATTTCTGATACTCTCGTGTCTCGGTGACTTGAATCATATTTAGCCGCAGATTTTCGCGGATAAACGCAGATTAGATCTGCGTTCATCCGCGAAAATCTGCGGCTCACTTCTTCATTCTTTCAATTAACGATGTCGTCGAAGCTCCTTTAACAAAAGGCAGTGAAATCACTTTGCCTCCCGCGGCCTCGACCTCCTCGCGCCCGTGTATCTGATCGAGCTCGTAGTCGCCACCCTTTACGAGCACGTCCGGCAGGAGTTTGGTGATCAAATCGCGCGGAGAGATGTCGTCGAAGATCGTCACGTAGTCGACACATCGCAGCGCGGCGAGGATCTCGGCTCGCTCCGCTTCATTGAATACCGGACGATCCGATCCCTTCAGCTCGCGCACCGTTCGATCGCTGTTTATGGCTACGAGAAGAGCGTCGCCGAGCTCACGCGCCTCCGCCAGGTAGCGCACGTGCCCGACGTGCAAAAGGTCGAATACTCCGTTCGTAAAAACGAGTCGTCTGCCGGCGGCGCGCAGACCTTGGCGCTCCCCGAGCATCTTTACCGGGTCAAAAATTTTCTCTATCACTGCCGACAAGATTACAGGATTACGCGATGTCTGTATAATCGCCCCTTTTATGTCTATTCCGTTTATCGAAGAGAACGATCAAACCACCGCGCGGCGCGAACATCTCGAGGCGCTGCGCGAGCTTGTCGGCAACGTCTACCCAAACAAATTCGACCGCAGCGAGGTTGTCGAACCGGGAAAAGAAGACACGATCACTGCGATCGTCGAGAAGTTTCGCGGCTTCGAGCCGAAGCTGAATTCGGAAGGCAAACCGGCGGCTGAAGATCTCGAGCAGGCCAACGAAGAGCTAAACAAAACCACCGTGCGCATCGCGGGACGCATCGCGTCGCCGCCGCGCGTGATGGGCAAGGCAGCGTTCGTGCACCTGTCCGATGGTATTTCGCGCCTGCAGATCTACATTCGCAAAGCTGACATCACCGGCGTTCACAACGACGCGCAGGGCGGTGACGTCGACGGCTGGGCCATGTTTCAACTGCTGGACCATGGCGATTTTATCGGCGTCGAAGGTTACCTGTTTGTGACGAAGACCGGCGAGCTCTCAGTTCACGTGCAGAAGATACAATTTCTCTCGAAGGCGTTGCTGCCGCTGCCCGACAAGATGCACGGCATTCACGATCCCGAGATTCGACAACGCCAACGCTACGTTGATCTGATCGCCGGCAGTCTGAAACACGAGAAGGACGACGCGCTCACGCCGCGCGAAGTGTTTGAACGACGCGCAGCGACAGTGAAAGAGTTGCGTCGCATCCTCGAAGATCACGGTTACATCGAAGTCGAGACGCCGATGTTGACGCCGATGGCAACCGGCGCCGCCGCACGTCCGTTTCGGACTCATCACAACGCTCTCGATATCGATCTCTACGCGCGTATCGCTCCGGAGTTGTACCTGAAGCGATTGCTGGTCGGCGGCTTCGAAAAAGTTTTTGAGCTTAATCGCAACTTTCGCAACGAAGGCATCTCGACGCGACACAATCCCGAGTTCACGATGCTTGAGTTTTACTGGGCTTATGCGGACGTGAACCAGATGATGGATTTCTGCGAGCAGATGTTGCAGGCGGTGGTGTTCACTGTGTTGGGCCACACGCACGTTCAGTTTGGCGAGCACAGCCTCAATTTCGGCGAGCCGTTTCGACGTGTCGGCATGAAGGACAGTCTGTCTGGAATCGTCGCTGAAGATCAGATAGCGGATGATAAGGTAGTGGGACTATTCGAAGAGCACGTCGAACCCGGATTGATACAGCCGACGTTCATAACCAACTTTCCGAAACCCATCTCGCCGCTCTCGAAAGCCTCGCCGTCGAACCCGCTGGTGGCGGAGCGCTTCGAGTTGTATGTAGCGGGCATGGAGCTCGCTAACGGCTTTTCTGAGTTGAACGATCCGGCGGAGCAATACGAGCGATTCCGCGATCAGATGAAGCAGCGCGAGCGTGGCGATGAAGAAGCGATGTTGATGGATGAAGACTATGTACGTGCGCTGTCATACGGCATGCCACCCGCAGCCGGTATCGGCATCGGGATCGATCGCCTCGTGATGTTCCTGACTAACAAGCAATCCATCCGCGACGTGATCCTCTTCCCTCACATGCGCCCCAAAACAGATTAGCCGCAGATTAACGCAAATAAACGCTGATCAGCGTTTTTCTGCGTTTATCTGCGGCTAAATTGTGCCTACTGTTTTGCCGCTTTGGTTCGGAGTTCGGCGAGGCGCTCGTCGGACCAGACGGGTTTCTCGCCCTGTTCCTGTATTACCTTGAGATAGCGTTCCATGGCTTCGAGTGAACCTTTGAAGTCGCCCAGCTTCTCGCGCACACGGCTCAGGTCAAGAAGAAATTGCCCGTTAGCCGGCAGGTTGGTATTAACAGCCTGTGTAAGGGCGGCTTCGGCGAGTCTTAGCTCACCTTTCAATTCATACAAACGCGCGAGGTGATAGTAGCTGATGGGATAGCGCGCACCATCGCGTCTCGAAACATCGACGAGATTCGCGATCGCTTCGTCGTACCGCTTGAGACTGAGCAATGCATAACTCAACTCGAGGTTCGCAGGAGGAAAGTAACCATTATTCCGGCTCAACACGCGGCGGAAGTTCTCAACCGCTTCCAACATCTTCCCGCGTTCCGACGCATTGCGAGCACGTTGAAGAAAATCAAAACTGACGCGATCGAGCGCTAAAGTTGGACCAGTCGTGGCGGGCGCTCTTCTTTCAACAGCGTTCACTTCAGATTTACGAACAGCTTTCGCAGGCGTCGATTCGACAACGATCGTTCCTTCAACACTGCCACGCGCTAAGGCTAGCTTCGCCGCATCGTGTCGCGGATCGACGAGCAAAGCCCGGCGCCACTCGCGCGCTGCCAGATCGTTCTGCCCGCGAGCAGCGTAAACTCTGCCGAGATTGTAGCTCGCTTCCGCGTAACGAAAGTTCTCAAGCTTCAACGCAGACAACAACGCATCGTGAGCTTCATCCCACCTGCCCGCACGCAACAGCAGGACGCCGAGATTGTTGTAGGCGCGGGAGTAATTGCCCTTGCGCTGCTCGATGGCGGTTCTGTAGGCGGTCATCGCGGCTTCCGAATCGCCGAGACGGGCAAACGCGTTGCCGAGATTGTAGAAGCCGATCGGATCGAATGAATCTGATTTTGCGATCGCGGTCAGTTCCGCAAGGGCCTCGGTTTTGTGTCCGGTGCTGTGCAGCAAATCCGAGAGCTTTAAGCGCAGGCGGTTACGTTCCGCAGCGTTTGGAGCGGCTTCGATTTCATTGCGCAGGGTGACGACCGGGTCAGGAGTGTTGTTGATGTCCTGGGCCGACACCGATAACGCCGAGACGAGAATCAAAAGGAGAGTTAACTTTCGCATAGTTTCAAACTTTCTTTCACGCAAGGGCGCAAAGACAGCAAAGTTTTGCGTGAGACTTTCTTATCGTAGATACGCTACGACTGTGCCTCCAAAGCCAACGGCCCAGCCACGGTTTCGATTAGTGAAGAAAACGCGTTCCAGCGGGTGTTGCGTGCCACTACGCTGAGTGGCCCAATGCTCTCCGCCGTCAACGGTGTGAATGATTGTTCCTTCGGCGCCCACCGCCCAGCCTTCCGACGCATCGACAAACTTCACGTCGAAAAGATCGACGCTGACTGTCGACTCCTGTCGTTCCCAGGTGCGGCCGCCGTTCACTGTCTGATAGACGATGCCACCGCTGCCGACGGCCCATCCCTTGCGATTGTCAACAAATGAAGTCGCGGTGAAGCGAGTTGATTTTTCAACCTGCGGCAGCGTTGATTGATACCAGGTATCGCCGCCGTCCGACGTTTGTATGATCGTGGCGCCGGCACCGACTATCCAACCGCGATATTCGTCCAGGAAAATCCCACCAAGCAATAATCGACGTGTCGGCGATTGCAGCTTGACCCATGTCTCGCCGGCATCGTTCGTACCGTAAATCGACCCTGCTTCACCAAACGCCCAGCCGCGTCCGTTACGATTAAACACGGCGCGCACGAGAATCGCGTCGACGTCGAATCCCTTGATCTCGATTCGTCTCCAATTCTCACCGCCGTCAGTGGTCTTCATCAGGTAAGCGCGCGGATCATCATTGCTCTTGAGCTGGTAAGCATTGACCTCGCAAACCATCCAGCCGTTCTTTTCGTCGATGAAGAAAATGTCGCGCACGACGTCGTCCGTGGAGGAGCCGCGCGGTTTCCAGGTGTTGCCGCCGTCGAGTGTTTGTAAGAGCGTGCCTTTACTACCGACGGTCCAGCCGCGGTTTTGATCGAGGAAGAAAACTCCGTGCAGCCACGCCATCGTCCCCGCGGGCTGCCGCCCCCAGGTGCCCGTTTGGGCGAACACGGGGAAAGCAACCAGCAATAGCAACAGAAGTGACGTGAAGGCCGTAGGCATAAACTGTAGGGGCGGCACTCCGTGGCCGCCCGAGGTTGAATTTAGGCGAGAGAAGGGGCGGCTACGGAGTGCCGCCCCTACAATTAAAATCCGACGCCGAAGACGCGCGCGAAGCTCAACACTGACGTGAAGCCCAGCCATTCTTTGACCTTCTTCATCTTGTTTCCGGGCACGACAATCTGATCGCCGGGCACGAGATAAACATTGTCCGCGGCCTT
>DATENQ010000208.1:0-10405 GCA_035275005.1 Pyrinomonadaceae bacterium
GACGATCGCGATCGGCTTGTTTGGCATCGGTGTCAACAGCACGATCCAGTGCATCGGGATCGCCGCCGCCAGCAACAGATACTTCGGCACATTCAACGGCTCGCCCGTGAACGCACGTTGTATCTGCCGGCCCAACCACACGACAAAGATCACGATCGTGCTCGCCAGTAACAGTTTCGCCAGCCCGTTCGCACCACCTTGCAACAGCGCCGGCACGCGCTTCATCGCTTCCGGATCGCGCGCGATAAACTCGACAAACGGATAGTTGAACGCAAGCAGCAGCAACGAACGATCGAGCACGTTATCGACACGCGCAAGATCGCCGTTCTTCTTCTTGTAGAGCACCATGAAACCGTAGTGCTGTTTGACGAGGTGATAATAGGCCCACAGCGCCGCCACGAAGAAAAAAACAAGACCCGCTCCGGCCAACACCATCACCGGACCAATCGCGAAAAAAAGCAGCGAGCCCCAAAGCAGCCGCGCGCGGTTCTTTCTCTCGGCGCGATCAAAGTAGGTGCGCGAGAACGTGCCGAAGACGTGTGGCGCGTCGATCAGGATCGCCCAGGCCGCAACCATCGGCACCAGCGGCACGATTCCCCACACATAAAGAAACAGCAACAGATAGCTCGACAAAACAGATCCGATAAACCAGATCGCGTCGTCGCGCCCGCTGATAATCCAACGCAATGAGATCGCGTTTGCAACCGGCTTGGTGATGATTTCAGCGCTGGCAGCCATTGAGCAGACTTTCGTTTCGGACTAGCGGCATTTTATCATCGGCCGATGAACAAACAACTCTTCCAGGCACATCCGTGGCATGGCGTCACGCCGGGAACGCCTGAGCGCGTAAACGCCTACATCGAGATAGTTCCTACTGACGCCGTTAAATACGAGCTTGATAAAACCTCAGGCCACCTGCGCGTAGATCGCCCGCAGCGCTTCTCGTCCATGTCGCCGACACTTTACGGGTTCATCCCACAGACGTACTGCGGGCGCGAAGTCGGCGAGCTGTGCGAATTGCGCACGGGACGCCAAGGAATCGAAGGCGATAAGGATCCGATGGACATTTGCGTGTTGTCGGAGAAGACGTTTGCGTACGGCGGTTTCTTCCTGCACGCGCGGCCGATTGGCGGGCTACGGATGATCGACGGTAATCAAGCTGACGACAAGATCATCGGGGTACTGGAGTCGGATCTGGCGTTTGGAGAGGTCTTCGAAATCGGTGACGTGGCGAAGGGATTAGTTGACCGTTTGAAACACTACTTTCTCAGCTACAAACAACTGCCGAGCGACAAAGACAAGAAGGTCGAGATTGTTGACGTTTACGATCGCGCGGAAGCGCAGGAAGTGATCACACGCAGCTTGAGGGATTATGAAAGTGAGTTTGGAGCCGCAGATAAACGCGAATGAACGCCGATCAGAATCAGCGTTCATTTGCGTTCATCTGCGGTTTAAATTTTCGGAAATGCCGCAGCGTGGGCAAACGAGCCCCCGCCACTGATCCTGGTCTACCCATTTCGCCAGCGCCGGACCTTGCGGCCGGTGCTGACTCTGATGGTGGTGATGATGATGATGTTTACGCTCGGCGTCCTCGGCGCTGCAATGTTTACAGAGCCAGCCATACCCCAGATTGAAGAAGTGGGTCGTCTGATGCATATCACCGCATCGTATTGGATTCCATCAAACGCACCGGCACAGACATGCGCCTGCCATCCCGGTAGATCTGAACCTGAACCGTATCGCCAATCTGATGTTTATCGAGCACTCGGAACAGATCATCTGAATTTGTGACTTTGTCGTTATCGATGCCGACGATAATATCGCCCAACTCGACGTCGCCCATCTCCGTTTGCTGCATGCCACGAAGACCAGCCTGCGCCGCGCCACTACCGCGCGCCACCTGGATGATCAGCACACCGTCGTCAGTAGGAAGATCAACCTGGTTTCGAAACGATTCAACATTGCGTGTCGAGATCCCGAGTTTGGGTCGACGGACCGCGCCGTTTTGCAGCAACTGCGGCACAATGCGTTTCGCGATACTCACAGGCACTGCAAACCCGACGCCCGCCGAGCTACCGGACGGCGAAAGAATCTGCGAGGCGATCCCGATCATGCGACCACGCGAATCAAGCAGTGGTCCACCTGAGTTTCCCGGATTGATTGAAGCGTCTGTTTGAATGGCGCCTTCGATGAGTCGATTGTTACGGGCGCGGATAGGTCGCTGTAAGCCGCTGATCACGCCAGTCGTCAACGTGCGGTCCATACCAAACGGATTTCCGATAGCGAGAACTTTCTGGCCCACGACGAGTTTGTCAGAGTCGCCCATTGGCACTACCGTGAGTGGACCAGCAGGTTTTTGAGTCAACCGAATAACCGCCAGGTCCGTGTCAGGGTCGCTACCTACGACTGTTGCCGGATAATCCTTTTGTCCACCGAGGCTGACCGAGAGTTTCTGTGCGCCGGCGATGACGTGATAATTCGTCAGAATGTTTCCCTGCTGGTCCAGGATGGATCCGGAACCAGAACCTTCCTGCGGTTCGACGAAACCGAAGAAGTCGCGAGCGTACGAGGTGGAATGGATGAACACCACGCCCGGGCTGAGGGCGCGATAGACCTCGATGTTGTTCTGTTCGTCAGTAGCTGTGGACGGATCGCTGATTCCAGCCGGAGCGGCTTCTGAGAACGCTGCCTGAGACGGCTCGAAGCGGTTGTAGACTCGGTCTAAAACTACAACTGAAGCAGCCGCAAATATTCCCGAGATAAGAGCAATCAATAAAATTTGGCGTGCGGAAAGCTTGTACATAAGATCCCTCTCTAAAGATCTGAAATTTCGGTCAGGGCCCACATCGGTTTTAAGATGCTTTCGAAACGGGAGTCGTTGGCAAACCGATTGTATCAACGCAGGACGGCCGAGGCGAGTTTCGTTTTCTCTAGATCAACAGGGAAAGGAAGGCGTGCGGCAGGCTCTCGACGTACGCCAACACGAGGGCGGGCGTCTGCCAACCGAGAGCTGAGCAGCCGGCGGCGGCGTGAACAACCATCAGGATAATATAAACTCCGAGCACTGCATTGAGACCATGTCTTGCGAGTGGAAGATGAGCGCAGCGGTAGAGTATGTAAGCGGCAATGCCGCCGATAGCGACCTTGGCGGCGAAAAATGACAGGTCGCTGTGTTCCATGAGGCGGGCCATCAACGCGTTGCCTTCGCTGGCCACGTTCAAACGAATCCAAACCAGCGTTAACTGAGCGTCGATTAAGTTCAGAGCGAAGAGTAGACAGCTTTTGGAAAGCGAACCCACAGGGCAAACCTCGCAGCAAACGTTGTTAAACTTCGACCCTATTACGCCAGAACCCCCGGAGCTGAAAGCTGCGGGGGTTCCTGACGCCACGGGAGGAACGAGCTCGTTCTATGCTAAAGAAAAAGGTTGAATTGAACGTCTGTTCCTGAAAATCTGTAATCTGTGGCAGAGATGAATATTGCTGAAGCACTCAGAGAAGCGTCGCGGATCTTACAGGACGCCGGTGTGCCTGAAGCGCGGCGCGAAGCAGGTTCACTGCTTTCGTTCGTCATCGCCAGGGATCGAACGTTTCTTATAAGTCATGCCGAAGATCAAATCGACGAGCCTTCGCTGGATCAGTTTCGCGATGCTGTCGAACGTCGAGCTGCCGGCGAACCGCTGCAATATATCACCGGGGTTCAGGATTTTTTCGGACGTGAGTTTCGCGTTACGCCTGACGTGTTGATTCCACGACCCGAGACGGAATTGCTTGTTGAAGCGGCGCTTGAATTGGTTGGTGATGCGCCATTGATTTGCGATGTTGGCACTGGATCGGGTTGTATTGCGGTGACTTTGTTGTGCGAGATCGTCGCGGCACGCGCAGTTGCGCTGGATAAATCGCCGGCGGCGCTTAAAATAGCGAAGTTCAACGCAGAGAAACTTGCTGTAGCAGATCGAGCGGTGTTTGTAATTTCTGATTGTTTCCAGTCGCTGGACTCGCGTGAACATCAGTTTGACCTGATCGCATCGAATCCGCCTTATGTTTCGGCGGAGGTGGTACCGGAACTGCAGCGCGAAGTTCGAGATCACGAGCCGCTCGTGGCGCTATCACCGGGGCCGGATGGGCTCAGCATGATTCGCAGGCTGCTTCTTGAGGCGGCCGCATTTCTTAAACAGAACGGACATTTGATCATGGAGATCGGATTCGATCAGGGCGAAAAGGTGCAATCGATTGTCGATGTGGACGTTTGGCGCTTACTTGAACTGCGGCCCGACCTGCAGGGCATTCCTCGGATCGTGGTTCTGCAGAAGCGGTAAATAGCTGCCACAATAGCTGCTCCTGTGGTGTTTACGATTCAGAGCCGCGATAAGCGACAAAACATCAACATCCCCAGACATTGTAAGGAGACTGAAATTATGTACAGGTTTGTAGGGCGAACTCTCTTAATTGCCTCATTGGTGACCTTCACGGGCGTGGCGGCGTTCGCGCAAAAGGAAAAAGACAAAGATCGATCGTTATCTTGTCGCCAGAACAATTGGTACAACGACAAGCTGGTCGGCAACTGCGAAATCAGAGAACAAACACTGGCGCCGAGTGGCGGCGCGATAGCCATTGACGGCCGGCAAAACGGTGGCGTTAGCGTTAAAGGATGGGACCAGGGCCAGGTGCTGGTGCGCGCGCGCGTGCAAACTGGCGCGCCCACGGAAGCTGAAGCTGTCGAGCTGGGCCGGCAAATCAAAATTGAAACCAGTGGCGCTAAGATCTATGCGAGTGGTCCGGATAACCGGAAGGATTATCACTGGGACGTGAGTTACGAAGTGTTCGTTCCGCGTCGCAGCGATCTTTCGCTTGAGACCAAGAACGGCGGCATCGCAATCGCCGATGTGAATGGTCGTATTGACTTCAGTGCGCTGAACGGCGGTGTAGTTCTTAAGGGAGTCGGTGGCGCAGTACGCGGCTCAACGACGAATGGTGGTCTCGTAGTTCAGTTGAGCGGCGATCGTTGGGATGGAGATAGTCTCGACGTGAGCACGACCAATGGCGGCGTGATCATATCAGTGCCAGAGAATTATTCGGCGAACCTGCAAACGGGTACTGTGAACGGAAGCGTCAGCACTGACTTTCCCGTGACACTGCAAGGTGGTCGAATCAACAAGCAGATCGCGCTCAGTCTTGGCTCAGGCGGTGCGACGGTCAAGGCGATGACAACGAATGGCGGTGTTCATCTGAAACGCGCCACAACCGACGAATAATTTCAAGCCACAAAAAGGCACATAAGGCACAAAAAAGGAAAAGCAGATTAGGGAGCTATTTGATCTGTTTTTTTCTTTTTGTGCCTTATGTGCCTTTTGTGGCTGATTCTGCATTCTTCTTCTTTGCGGCTTTTCTGATTTTCAATTACTCTGTCCACCATCGTGGACAAGTTTCGTATCTCGGGTGGCCGCCCTCTTCACGGCAGAGTCTCAATTAGTGGCGCCAAAAACTCGGCGCTGCCATGCATGGCGGCGGCATTGCTCACGCCGGAAACCGTCACGCTGCACAACATCCCTTACGTCCGCGACATCATTACGCAGCGACGACTGCTCGAAGACATCGGCGCTACCGTCTTAACTCCCGAGCTCAGAACACACAAGATCACCGCCGCGCACGTCGAGCTCTTCGAAGCGCCTTATGAGCTCGTGAAAACGATGCGCGCCTCGGTGCTTGCTCTCGGTCCATTGCTCGCGCGGTTCGGAAAAGCAAAAGTCTCATTACCCGGTGGTTGTGCGATCGGAACACGGCCCATCGATCTGCACCTGGCGGGATTCGAGAAGTTTGGCGCCGAAGTAAAACTCGAGTCCGGCAACGTTGTTGCTCGCGCGCCGAACGACGGTCGCCTGCGCGCAGCGGATATCGAGTTCAATAAAGTCACTGTAACCGGAACCGAAAACTTGATGATGGCTGCCACTCTCGCGCGCGGAACTACGACGATCCATAACGCCGCGCGCGAACCGGAAATCGTCGATCTCGCTGACCTCCTGAACAAGATGGGCGCGCGCGTCAACGGCGCCGGATCTGAAACGATTCAGATCGAAGGAGTGGAATCACTCGGCGGCGCCGAGCACACGATCATTCCCGATCGAATCGAAACCGGCACTTTCATCGTCGCGGCGGCGCTGACACGAGGGCGGCTCGAGATCAAAGACTGTCGTCCCGATCATCTCGACGGCGTCATTGAAAAACTGAGATCAGTCGGCGTCGCGATTAAGGAAGTGAACCCGACGACTTTGGAAGTCACGTGTCCGGATGGTCTGAAGGCGGGCGATGTTACTACCGAGCCGTACCCGGGTTTTGCAACCGACATGCAGGCGCAGTATATGGTCCTGATGACGCAGGCGCACGGAAGATCGGAGATCATCGAGACGGTTTTCGAAAACCGTTTTATGCACGCGTCTGAGCTACAGCGCATGGGAGCGCAGATACACATTGACGGGCGTTCCGCGATCGTCGATGGTCCAACGATGCTCACTGGCGCGCGTGTGATCGCATCGGATCTTCGTGCGTCCGCGTCGCTCGTCCTTGCGGGACTGATTGCAAAAGACGAGACGTTGATCGATCGCGTTTACCATATCGATCGTGGCTACGAGAAGATCGAAGCGAAGTTGCGCGCCGTCGGCGCTGACATTGAACGAATCATTGCACCAGTGATGACGGCTCCGATTCTGGAGCCGGTTTAGTCAAGGAGAGGCCGAATGGCAGAGGAGAATTGCCTTTTTTGCAAGATCATCGCCGGAGAGATTCCGGGCGATTTCGTTCATCAGGATGAACGCTGCGTGGTGATCCGCGATATCAATCCGCAGGCGCCGTCGCACGTCCTGGTGATTCCGCGCGAACATCTCGAATCACTCGACGATGCGTCGCAAAAAGACGAGAGTCTGCTTGGACACTTGTTACGGGTTGGCGCGCGGGTCGCGAATGATTTAGGCCACGCAGAGGACGGCTACCGCAGTGTGATCAATACCGGCGCCGGCGCTGGGCAATCAGTCTTTCACCTGCACGTGCATGTGCTTGCTGGTCGCCCGCTCAACTGGCCGCCAGGTTAAGCCGCAAATGAACGCGGATAAACGCAAATCTGATCTGCGCTCATCCGCGCGTTCATCTGTGGCTAAATTCTGTTTAAAGTTTCGGCGCTACTGCTCGCACCGCCTCCGAGACGCCCGCCTCATACTTCTTAAAATTCTCGTTAAACCTGCGGGCGAGATCATGAGCCTGACGATCGTAAGCTTCTTGGTCTTCCCATGTGTTGCGCGGTTGCAGCACTTCCTGCGGCACTTCCGGGCATGAAACCGGAACGTTCACCCCGAAGATCGGATCGGGCGTTGTCTCAGTCTGTGCCAGCGAGCCGTTGAGTATCGCGCGAATCATCGCACGCGTGTAACCGATCTTCATCCGCTTCCCGACGCCGTATGGTCCACCGCTCCATCCAGTGTTCACCAGCCAGCACGCCGCGTTATGACGTGCCATCTGTTTGCCGAGCAGATCCGCGTAAACGCCAGGATGCAGCACCATGAACGGTGCGCCAAAGCAGGTTGAGAAAGTCGCTTCGGGTTCCTTGATACCTTTTTCAGTGCCCGCGACCTTCGCCGTGTAACCGGAGAGGAAGTGATACATCGCTTGTTCCGGCGATAGGCGCGCGACCGGCGGCAGCACGCCAAACGCATCGGCCGTCAACATTATGATATTGCGCGGATGCCCGCCGCGACCTTCAGGAACGATGTTGTTGATGCTGGTCAATGGATACGAAGCGCGCGTGTTCTCGGTTTTGCGCGGATCGTCGAGATCGACCTGACGCGTCGTTGGATCGTAGACCACATTCTCGAGAAGCGTGCCAAACATCTTCGTCGTGGCATAGATGTCAGGCTCGGCTTCTGCCGACAACTTGATCACTTTCGCGTAACAGCCGCCTTCGAAATTGAAGACTCCATCGTCGGACCAGCCGTGCTCGTCGTCGCCGATCAACCGTCTCTCGGGATCCGCGGAAAGTGTCGTCTTGCCTGTTCCCGAAAGTCCGAAGAAGATCGCGACATCACCTTCTGCCCCGACGTTCGCTGAACAGTGCATGCTCATCACGTTACGCTGCGGCAGCAGGTAGTTCATGATCGTGAAAGCACTCTTCTTCGTTTCGCCTGCGTAAGATGTGCCGCCAATCAAAACCAATCGCTGGCTGAAGTCCATCAGGATGAAGGTTGGCGACCTCGTGCCGTCGCGTTGTGGATCGGCTTGAAAACTCGGGAAGTTGATGATTGTGAATTCGGGTTTGTGTGGCTCGGTTTCACCACTGTTACTGATGAACATCGTGCGCGCGAAGAGCGAATGCCACGCCAACTCATTGATGACTCGCACCGGCAAGCGATACTTGGGATCGGCGCCCACAAACGTGTCCTGCACAAACAGCTCGCGGCCAGTCGCGTGGGCCATCATTCGCTCTTTCAGCGCATTGAACTTGTCCTGCGGAAAATCCTTGTTTACATCGCCCCAGAAAACTTTATCTTCGCTGCCGGGTTCGCGCACGATGGCTTTGTCTTTTGCTGATCGACCGGTGTGTTCACCCGTATCGACGAGGATGACGCCATGGTTTGAGAGGTGGCCTTCATCGCGACGCGCGATCTCTTCGTAGAGTTCGGGTGTATTGAGATTCCAGTAAACGCGAGCCGGGTTTTTGATACCGTAGCTATCCAGCTCGTGTGAAGTATTTTTCCGGCCCAAGTGTTCAGTGGTGGTTCCGGCAGTGCGAATCGAAGCCATTAAGCGTCTCCAGTCAATAGAATGTGTTTAAGGAAGTTCCGGGGCTCTGCGTTGCTGCGCGAGTTGGCGCAAGGCATCGGAAAGGTCGCGTGCAGCCCGCTCAATACGATCGGCGGCGGTTTGCAACGACTCAATCTCGTCTGGTGAACGGGCGGCGACGACGATTAACGCTTCGTCTATCTGTTCTCGCAAACGATTTGCTTCATTTTCGGTTTCTTGTTCGGAGCGTGTTTTTTGGGAAGCTGTAGCCTGCTGGTTCATTGCTTGGTAATAATTTCGACGGAAAGAAGATGTATTTATTTTGCGTTAAACTCGACCTGGCGTGATTGTTACCAGGTTCGTTCGTGACTTCTCAGTCTGACATTTGCGGATGATTCAGGCAAGTGCAGGTGCTGCCTTTTGCATCCCACGCGAACAAAGTCAACAATTCTGACAATGAAACCCGACAAAAAACACTTCACCGCCGCAGAGTGGAAGCTGGTGCAACGGCTGAACACTCCGGCTCGGGTGCAACGCTACTTCAGCTCGCTGCCTTACAACTGGGAAACCAACGGCGGCACGATGCGGTCGTTTCGCGAGTTGGTCAAACGAGGCGAAGCTCACTGTCTTGAGGCGGCGGTCGGCGCGGCGGTTATTCTCGAGCAGCATGATTACCCGCCGTTGTTGCTGGATCTGGAATCGCAGGATCTACTTGACCACGTTATTTTCGTCTTCAAAGAGAACGGGCGTTGGGGCTCGATCGCGCGCTCGCGCGATCGCGGGCTGCATGGACGCAAGCCGGTTTATCGATCGGTTCGAGATCTGGCGTGGAGTTATTTCGACACGTTTGTCGATCTAAGCGGCAGGTTGAAGGGCTACGCGCTGACGAGTCTCTACGACTTGGGCGACTACGACTGGCGTTTCTCTCCACGCCGCATGCTCAAGATTGAAGAACACCTACGCACGATTCCACACAAACGCCTGCATTCCTCCGAAACCCGTTACCAGAATCTTCTTGAGAAGTATAAGCAGTACAAGAAACGTTATCCTGATCGTTCACCGGCTTACTACGACAGTCGCTCAAGTTGGTTGTTGTAGGTTTAACGATTAGCCGTGGGCGGCTTCGAAGGTCGCGGCGTTGGTCCTTCTTTTCGATCGTGCATCCAGCAACATGTGAGTGATCACTGCGGCGATGATGATCGTGCCGCCGAGGATGGCCCAGCGGGAGGGTCTTTCGCCGAGGACGAGGAAGACCCAGACGGGGTTCAGGACCGGTTCGACGTAACAGACAATGCCCGCATCCAGCGACCTCACGCCGCGCGCCATTCCCGTCGTAAAAAGCGTGTACGCGATGCCGAGTTGAATCACGCCGAGATACGCGACGCCCACGAGGTCGTGAGTTGTCATGCTCGAGATCGCCGCCAGTCCCCAGGGCGCGGTCATGATCACTGCCAGAGTGTTTCCATAGATTACCGATGAAGCGCGATTAACTTCACGCGCTCGTGGATGGCGCAGCAGCAGAAAATAGAGCGCAAAACAGAGACCTGAAGCCAGCGCCAGCAAGTTTCCGTAAACGTCCTCCGGTCGCAGTTGGCCCACGAAAAACAACGCCATTCCACCGAGACACACCAGCACCGTAATC
>DATENQ010000209.1:0-8799 GCA_035275005.1 Pyrinomonadaceae bacterium
AACGCGACGGTCATCACCAAAAGCGGCGCCACGAGTTGTTTCCAATTTCGCCAGTGAAGAACCAGCAGTCCGAGAGCAACGACCATCGGGAGGAGCAAGTTTCCGCCGCGGACGAGCGTGTTGAGTGCGCAAAGAACACCAAACACAATGATCCAAAATATTCGCGACGTGCGGAGATAAAGAATAATTGCGGCGAGGGAGACTAACATGAGAAACAGCGACAAGTTTTCCGATAACAATAGCCGTGGCAACCAAACGAACGCGGGATACACTGCTGCGATCACTCCCGCGATCAGCGCGCGAGGCCAACCGAGTATCATCGCGGCCAGGGCGGTCAGCATCAATACCGTTAACCCGCCGAGTATCACCTGTACGATTGTGGCGCGCTCTACGTTAACGCCGCCGATCTTGTAAACGCCTGCCAGGAAAACCGGATAAGCCGGCGGACGCCAGGCGGTAAGCATGCCCGCTGCATTGACATATCCGCGACCCTCGACCAGCCTCGTCGCCAATTGGTGATAATCCTCCGCGTCGCCGCCCACTGGAACAGCGGGATGCGACCACACGCCGTAAGCTCTAAACGCAACGGCGAGCAACAGAAGCCCGATTAGATACAGTACCTTTTGTGCTTTTTGTGCCTTTTTGTGGCTCATTTAGAGATCTGCTCGAGCTCGGCTGAGGCAAATTCTCGATTGTCGTTTCGCTGCGGTAGTTGCCGGAACGACGATCTCAATCCACAAAACAGATTGAATCTGAAGACGAGCCAGAACGCTTCCATGCCATCTACAACTCCAATCTTCTTTCCTTCTTCATACGTGCGACCGTAATAACTGATCGGCACCTCGTAGATGGCGCATTTGAGCTTTGCTACCTTTGCCGTCACTTCGATCTCAAAACCGAAACCACTCGAAGTGATGATCATGTTGCGAATGATCTCGCCGCGAAACGCTTTGTAGCCGGTCTCGACGTCAGTCATGTTCAGGTTAGTAAAAATATTCGAAGTGAACGTCAAAAATTTGTTGGCGAGATAGTGATAGAAGTAAAGCACGCGCGTGGCGCGGCGCACGAGAAAACGCGAACCGTAAACAACATCAGCATTACCTTCGATGATCGGCCTGATCACCGATGGGATGTCGCGCGGGTCGTATTCGAGATCGGCATCCTGCACGATCACGATGTCGCCGCGTGTTAGTGCGAAACCGGTTTTGAGCGCTTCCGTTTTGCCTGAGTTCTTTTGGTGCCTGGTGACTCTAATCGACGAGTGTTGGTTTGCGAGTCGCTGCGTGATTTCCGCGGTGTTGTCGGTCGAGCAATCATCAACGATGATGATTTCAAGTAACTCCGGTAGTTGCAAAAGATTCTCGATGACGGGCTCTATCGTGGCCGCTTCATTGTAAGCGGGCACGACAACAGAAAGACACCGGTTATCTTTACTGGAAAGTTCGCTCGACAATCTCAAGTCCTTTCAATCCACAGATTACACAGATTCAGGTAAATCATCTGTGTAATCTGTGGATAACTGATTCGTAAACGCGCGTCAATCGCTCGGCCTGTTCCTTTGGCTGAAACTTGCTGAACGCAGTCTGCTTTGCCGCTGTTCCTAGTTGCGATCGCCGGGCCGGATCGCCCAACAGGTCGCAAATCGCACGAGCAAGTGCCTCCGCGTCGGCAGCAGGTACAAGTACACCATCTTTCCCATCCTGCACAACTTCCGGAATTGGACCAGTGTTCGTGGCCACGCAAACGCAGCCTGCTGCCATCGCCTCGATCAGCGCGATTCCCAACCCTTCATACAGCGAAGGAAAAACAAAGATGTCACACGCGCGGAGAAAGTCAACAACGTTTGGCTGAGATCCGAGCAGGTGAAAATGATCGGCGACGCCTAACGCCTCTGCCTCCCGCTTCAGCTCGGCGGTCCAGCGAGCATCACTCGTAGAGCCGACTGAGATCAAATGCACCTGCTGATACTGCCGCAGGATTGCCGGTAGCGCGCGCAGCGCGTAGAGCAAACCCTTTTGTGGAGCGACCCGGGCTACGTTCAGCAGTATCAGGCTATCAGCAGGCAGACGAAACAACTCAGCCCGGTTCCTGCCAACCGGCGTGTCCATCAAATCCACGTCGAACGGATTGTAAACCAGTTCAACCGAATCCGCGGAAAAACGGAGGTCACGACAGGCGCTCTGCCTGACGTATTCGCTCACGGCAATCAGTCGATCGTTACCCGCGTGAGCCGTCCAACGATCGAGTGCGCGCACTAATCGTCGTTTTATAAGACTCACGTCGGCACCATCCGCCCATGCCTGTGGCTCATGATCGGGATTGTGAACTGAGCTAATCACGGGCGTACTTGTAAGACGTCCGGCGATGCGACCAATAATGTTGGCAGCCCACAAGTGACTATGAATCAGATCGACCCGGTTTGTACGCAGCCACGCTCGCAGAGTACGAATTCCTTTTGGGATGTCGCGTGTGGTGCCGCAGTTTAAAGAAACAACTGGTACTCCCAGAGCTGTAATCGGTTCGAGCCAACGATTCGCGCGCGAGTAAACCGTAATCACTGTGCTGCGAATTCGTTCCGGATCAAAGTGCTTTAGATTGGTGTACAAAAGTCTTTCTGCACCGCCCGGACCAAGGTCCTCGATGAGGTGGACGACGTGCAGTTTGCGCGTCACGCCTTGCGTCCGCCGTTCTGAGAACCTCGAAGCAGATTCGTATATAGCTGGTTCATCTTCGACATCTGCGACTCATACGAACCACTCGCGCGAACGCGCTGCTCTGCTTCCGTAGATAAACGTTGGGCCAGCGAAGAATCCATTAACAGACTGACTAACGCCTCGGCAACAGATCCCGCATCCGTTGGCGTCGCCATCAACACGGTTTTTCCCTTATCGAAATAGTATTGATCGTAGTCGGGAATGTCGCCGACGATGACCGGCGTGCCGCAGGCCATCGACTCCAACACTGTCATCGGCGTGCCGTCGGTGCCTGGGATGGATATGGTGACGTCCGCGAACCGGTGGTAGTCCGCCATCTCATCGTGTGGAATTGCTCCGACGAACCTCACGTTGTCCTCTGCTCCTGCCTCGCGCAACACTCTTCTTACTTCGGCCTCGTAAGTTTCGATTCGCTCCTCGGCCGGCGCGGAGAATAGGAAGTATGTGTGCGGCAGTTTTTCGCGGACCAGTCCGGCGGCGGCGGCGATCGTCGTGATATTTGAGAGCGGGCGCATCAGGCGCGGGCTGAAAACGACTTTTGCCTCGGGCGGCAGGTTCCATCTCTCGCGCAGGTACTCCGGCTTTGGTCCGCGGTTAAAACGCTCGAGATTAATGCCGCCGTGAATGACTTCGACAGGAGTGTCCTCCCGGCAGTACGGGCGCACAACGTCAGCCATCACTCGCGACCATGAGGTGACGAGGTCCGTGCGGCGCAGTGTGAAAGGAGTCAGGAGGCGTTCGCGGACGCCGTTCGGTTGCCAATCCGGCCCACAAACGTCGCCGCCGCCCATGACGGTGATGACGAGTGGATGGAAGCCACTCAGGGCGGCAAACCACGCATTACTACTGAGGAAGTGGCAGTGTAGAACGTCTATCTTCTCGCGCCGCAGGAGACGCCGCAGCGACAGCACTTCGCCCATCGTGAGCCAGAAGCGTTTGAGATGAAACTTGCCGATCTCGCCGAGATAACGACCGCCCGCCTCCTCGAGCGCTTGCAGGTGTTCCGGACCCATCGGCGCAAACGAGACGAGACTTACATCGTTTCCACGTTCACCGAAGTAGCGAAGCCAGCGAAGAGTATGAATGTAGCGTCCGTCGGCCAGGTAACAAATACGCATCGGATTAAGTGGAAGCGACCAGGCGTTGCAGGCGGCGACGGCCGAAGTGGGCGACGCGACGGAGTTGAGAAGGATTTGTCGCTACAGTTTGAATCATCATTCCTAAGCCGCCGATGCGTTCTCCAGAGACCATACGGCTAACCGCCAGCTCCATCTTCGCCGTTGCGAGTCTTCGGTTAACGAGCGATGACTCCTTTCGCAGTTCGGGGTTGCGTTGTAACGCAGCTTTCAAAGTCCGGATCTGTTTGCGGCACGTATCAACTGAATTCGCAAAGCCCGAACATTGTCCGCTGTGTTCGCGACGCAGGGCCAGTGGCTCGTCGCAATAATAAACTCCATAACCGGCCCCAGCCACGCGAAGCGAGAGATCGTAATCGTCCATCGGAAAGATTGATTGATCGAAGTAGCCGGCTTTTTCAAAAACTGCTTTCGGCAAAGTGAAGCCCGGGAAGCAGTGAGAGAACTCAAAAATATCCTTGAGACTGCGGAAGCCTGTTTGAACGGGATGGTTTTTGAGCCGGCTTTGGATCTGGTGCCAGGTGCGTCCTCCAAAGAGAACATCACCATTGGGATCTATCAGAGTCGAGTCACAACAAAACAACCCTGTGTTCGGGTGCTTCTCGAAAACGTCGACCGCCGTTTCTACGTGATGTGGTAAGAGCACATCGTCGCTGTCAATGAAAGCGATCAGATCTCCTCGGGCGCGACGTATTCCATCGTTTCGTGCGATCGATGCGCCGCCGTTTTTCGGTTGAACGTGAAGTTGCGCGAATTGATAGTCCGGCTGTGATTTCAGCCACTCGACAGTGCCGTCAGTCGAACCATCATCGATTACCAGCGTCTCGATATTCGGATACGTTTGCGCTTTGATCGAATCAAGACACACCGGTATCCAGTTGAGTCGATTGAAGGTCGGGATAATGATGGTTACCAAAGGACGTTGCATACTACCGCGTCTCGATAGGCTTCCTTTGCGCCTTTTCGCCTTTGCGCGAAACAAATTTCCTGCCCGTCTGCGAAATCGATGACGAGTACACTTTCTCGAAGCGACGGCGGCCGGCAAAAGACGCGGCGAGCGCGCAGGCAAGCCACTTTAACCGGTGCCTGACTTTTCTGTCGAAGACAACCGCCCTGCTGAGATAGTAAACGCCTCGTGCGCGGCCGCCGTGCATCACCTCCTGAGCGCCGAGCGTGCCTTCCGCTTCCGCGAGGAGCTGAGCGTTCACTGACGACGCCTCAGGCTCGTTCGCCAGCAGTCGTTTCAACTTCCTGCGCATCCGTACCTCGGACGCTGTCATCCGCAAAGTGTTCTTCGACGAACTCGCTCTGTGAGAACGGACGAGAGCGAATGTCTCTTCAAAGTCTTCAAACCGGAACTGCGCGCCCGCGAGCGCACACCGAATCCAGAACTCCCAATCTTCAATCGGCGGCAGCTCCTCATCAAAAAGGCCGACGCGCTCGACGAGCGTTCGACGCGTGAGGGCCGCGTTGATAATGACCGTATTGCGGCGGACCAGCGGCAACAGCATATCGGAACCACTGCCGGAGAGTCCGGGTTGCCATGGTCTATTTTCGCCGTACATCGTGTAGAGCAACTCGTCAGGACGATCGGTTTCGAAGTAGCGAGTGTCACCGTAAACAATTTCAACGTCTCTGTGCGCTTCGAGGTATTCGACCTGTCGCTCAAACTTTCTCGACTCAAGCAGATCATCCGCATCGAGGAACTGCACATACTTGCCGCTCATTTGCGTGAAGCCATTGTTACGCGCAGCGGCCTGGCGGCGGTTTGACTGGCGGAAGAACCTGATGCGGCTATCAGTCTTCATGAAGCGGGCGACAACCTCCGCGGTATCGTCCGTCGATCCGTCGTCGATGACGATGCACTCCCAATTTGGAAAAGTCTGCGCCTGAAGACTCTCGAACGTAGCACCGATGAAGTGCGCATAGTTGTACGATGGGACGATGACGCTGACGACTATCTCTGTTCTCCTCGACGACATTAGAAGTTCAATCCGAAATCATTCTGATCACTGACAGGTCGCTATCGCTCCCTGTACTGACCCGATCCAAGTGCGATTCCTACTTTTTGTAAGTGCCACTCAGTTCGGTACAGGCACTCGCGACTGATGAAATTAAACTGCCGCGGCCAAATGCTGATCAACAGTTTCTGAAGCTTCGTCACCACGCTGTTTTTGTTCCATGAGTACAATTCATGCACGAACTGTTTAGCTTCCGAGATTTTCCCTTCGTCAATCAAGGCAGCAACCAGTTCGCGATACAAACCCGTAATCCGCCTTTTTTTTTCAAACTCACTAAGCCCGCTCTGATCGATGTATCTTCGCACGATCAGTAACATCGGCTTGAACATATTACTCGGCATTGCGGTCATGGCTGTCTGGTGCCGTCGATATCTCGCCAACACATCAGACATTCCATAGAAGACGAATCCGGCTCTCGCCAACCTCAGCCACAGATCGTAGTCTTCGCAACCGTGATACGCTTTTCCTTCTTCAAACAAACCGGCACTGTCTAACGCCGATCGCTTGAGCAGCACTGTCAGGACCGGGATTTGGGGCCGGCGAACGAGGGAGTCGAAGAAATCCGGTCCGGAAAATTTGCCAACAGTGCTGGGGAGTGTCTCTGTCTCAGCGTTAATGTTTTCGTCACTAAAAACATAGGTCTTACTGTAAACAACATCCGCGCGGTTTTCAGCCATCGCGCGCGTTTGCGCTTCCAGCCTGGTCGGCATCCACAAGTCGTCGGAATCAAGAAAAGCAACCAACGGTCCGGCTGAATCCCTGATGCCGGTGTTGCGTGCTTTTCCGAGCCGGCCGTTTTCCTGAAACAGGTACTTGATACGTGAGTCGCGCTTTACGAATTCGTTGACGACGGCGGCGGTTTTATCGGTCGAACCATCATCAACAACGATCAATTCCCACGCTGCATACGTTTGGGCCAGCACTGATTCAATAGATGCGGCAATATACTTCTCGGCGTTATATGCCGGCATTATTATGCTGACGAGATCGTCCGACATTGAACTACATACCGCTATTTGCGATTTGGTTTGCCTGACGCTGTGAACTCAGATCCGTCTGGACCATTTCGCTGACCAGTTGGGGGAAGGTGTATTGAGATTCCCAGCCGAGCTCGCGCCTCGCTTTGGTCGCATCGCCGACCAGCAGGTCAACTTCGGCAGGACGCAACAACCGATCATCTATGCGTACGTGATCGCGGTAGTCAAGTCCAACCTCGCCAAACGCAAGTTCACAGAATTCACGCACTGTGTGGGTCTCTCCAGTCGCAACGACGTAATCGTCTGGTGACTCCTGCTGGAGCATCAGGTGCATGGCGCGAACGTAGTCTTTGGCATGTCCCCAGTCGCGCTTGGCCTCGAGATTTCCGAGGTGCAGCTCGTTGCTTAAGCCGAGTTTTATCTGGGCGACAGTCGAGGTGATCTTCCGAGTAACAAACTCATAACCGCGGCGCGGGCCCTCATGGTTGAAGAGGATGCCGCTTAGACAGAACATGTCGTACGCTTCGCGGTAATTTCTGGTTAGATCGAAACCGGCGACTTTACTGATGCCGTACGGCGAGCGTGGATGAAAAGGCGTCTTCTCCGTCTGTGGTGTTTCGCGAACTTTGCCAAACATCTCGCTCGAACCGGCAAAATAGAAGCGGCAAGTGGGTCGCAATTCACGCAGTGCCGCCAGCATATAGTGGGTGCCGTTGATGTTTGTATTCATCGTCGAGAACCCATCGCGAAAACTCTCCGCCACGAAACTCTGCGCCGCGAGGTGGTAACACTCAGCGAACTCGTGCTGGCTTACCACGTGAAATATTGACGGGTAACTCTCGAGGCTCGCCGGATGCAATACTATTTTGTCGAGAAGGTGACCGATGCGTGTGAAACGTCGCTGCGGATCTTCGAGAGCCACACGTCTCACTAATCCGTGAACCTCATAGCCAAGTGATAACAAATACTCGGCAAGGTAGCTTCCGTCCTGTCCGGTGATGCCGGTGATAAGAGCTTTTTTGACCATTAAATCGTCATCCTGTGTTTGCTTTATTTGGAGGAAAAGTCCTCGTAGTTGCGATCCCTGTCAATCACGACGAGCGGATCCGCGGGCCAGGAGATATTAAACGCCGGATCGTCCCAACGCACGCCGCGCCCGTGTTCGGGAGCATAGTAAGACGAGGTTTGATAGGACACTTCGGTATCGTCCTTCAGCGTCAGGTAACCATGAGCGAACTCACCGGGCACATAGAGCGTGCGATAATTGTCGGCGGACATCTCGAGGGCGAACCACTGCTTAAACGTTGGAGAGCCGCGTCGCAAATCGACGATTACGTCGTAGATACTGCCGCGCGTGCATCGCACGAGCTTTACTTGCTCGTAAGGCGGCAACTGGTAGTGCATGCCTCGCAGCGTACCTTTCTTCTTGTTGAACGCGAGATTGGTCTCGACGAATGATGCTGTTAGTCCTGAGGCAGCAAATTCGCGGTCGGACCAGGCACGCGCAAAGAACCCACGCGCGTCTTCAAACTGGTCCAATTCAATCACGAACGCCCCTTTAAGTTTAGTCTCGGTAATCACCATAAAAAGTTCACGTCTTGAACATGAAGACGATTCTGAAACTTGACTCCCGGCACTCCGAAGCCGCGGCTTAACGCGCCGTTACCCCGCGGCAGTACCTTACTGCGTTGCGGTACGCACCGATTCCAGCTTAGCCTCCTGACCTTTGGCATCAGCGGTGTTGCCCAACAGTCGTCCTACAAAATTCGTCAGGAACATCTCACGACTAAACATCTGCGCACGCTTGCGGGCGGCGGTAGACATTTGCCGTCGCAAATTATCATCACTGATGAGCCGGGCGGTGTAGTTTTTGAGCTCATCCAACGTTTCCCAAACAAACCCGCTAACCTCATGCTCTACGATCTCCGATTGACCGCCTTTGTTTATTACC
>DATENQ010000210.1:0-8359 GCA_035275005.1 Pyrinomonadaceae bacterium
GGCCGACGATGTCGTCAACCGTACGGCGTGGCTTCGCGGAGACGTCGAGCAGCGGTGGAAAGTTCAACTTGCCCTGCCGCGCTCCTTCCCCATGTTCCCCATGACAGTTCACACAAAATTTCATGTACATGACCGGTGGCCCACCGGGCACTGCCTGGGCTGTTGTGGACGCAGAGTTCGCCAGCGTTAACTTTGCGGGTTCGAACGGTTCGCGTCGCCAGGCTTCTTCCTCAGCGACTTGTTTCGATAGTTGTTCGCGCGTGCGTTGGTCTCTGTGGTCGCTGAGATACGCGGCCGTAGTCATCAGTAACACCACAACGATGCCCGCGCCGAGAAGCGAAGCACCGATCAGCCTTGCTCGTTTGAGCCACGGCAGGAGAATCAAAACTGTAAGGACGATTCCAGGCAGGACCACGCCCGTGATCGATCCGAGTCCGCCGGGGATGTACTTGAGCGATTCATAGAGCCAGAGGAACTGCGAACCGGGACGCGGTAGATAATCGGCCGTCGCCTCCGTCACTGATGGTCCCAGCGGCGCAGGGTGCTTCAAACACCACAATCCCAGCGCGAGAAAAACTACGCCGGCGGCGATCGCGTGACGAGCTCCGAACAACCTCGCGAGATTTAATCCAAACACGCGCCATACAACCATTGCTACGATCAACGCCGGGATAAGAAGCACGTGTAATGCGAAGAACCGCGAGAGCGTGAGAGTCGAGATGTCGCTGCCGCCGAGCAGCCACAGCCTCGCATATCGTCCAACAAAAGGAAGACCAGCCATGAGCCCTTCGGCGATGCGTGTGCTGAAAAACGCGCGTGCATCCCAGGGCAGCGAGTATCCAGTGCCACCCGCGGCCATCACCAAACCAAGAAGAAGAATCGCGACGATCCATTGCGTTCTGTTTGTCGTATAAGCACGATCTAAAAAGAGTCGGATGACGTGAATGAACGCGAAGACTGACAGCCATTGCGAGCCATAGTGATGCAGCGAACGCAGCCACGAGCCCGACGAGACGACCTTCTCAATGTAAGAAACAGTCGTGTGCGCGTGATCTACCGAAGGCACGTAATAAAACGCCATTAATGTGCCGGTTAGAAATTGCACCAGCAGCAGAATGCCGACGATCGCGCCGGTCGTTTGCAACCAACCTCGAGGAGTCATGCCCGGGTCTCTTGCTCCTTTGAGATGTATTGCACTTGCAGTTTTCCGTCCTGAACGCGCATCGGCAGTGGATCGAGACCGCGTGGTGCCGGACCACTAATACGTGCGCCGTCGGCGGCAAAGTAACTCTCGTGACACGGACACGAGAATCGATTCATGCCTTGCTCCCAAACGACCTCGCAACCCTCGTGAGGGCAGATCGTCGACAGGACCTGATGGTTTTTCGCCGGCAGGACGAAGACGTTGTGCTCCTCGGTAGTGATGGCCCATCCCGCAATGTGTTCGGCGACGATCTTGCGCGTGAGCGGCTGTGGGCCAGTTAGTTCAGAGACTGAAGCGACGTCGAGCCAGGCGTCAGTGGCTGCGAATAGCCGCGGCCGCAGAAAACGAAACGCCGCGCCACCGACCGACGCGATTACGCCCGCCAAAACTCCCAGCGGCAGGATTTTCAGAAAAGATCGCCGCGATTTGTCCGGATCTGTGTGCATTTGTGCTTCGTCCATGCTGATGCTTTCCATAATAGACGCTGAAGTGTTCAACTTTCTTCCCGAGTTGCATTCAGCCCTGAGACTCGGCAGAATAACTTTGCATCGCCGAATCTTCCAGGGTCAGTCAAGCTTATCCCGGCCAGAGGTAAAACAATGAGTAGCGATAAGGATCCAAATAATGCCGCACGTGGTTCGCTTCGTCTCGCACCCAATGTTGCGGAAGTGGAAGTGCAAAAAGCGAAACTTCCCAGGCAGTTCGTCACTTTCACCTTCTACCGGGCACGCCCCGAATGGCGCCTGCTCTCGAACGAAGACAAGCAGCGTTGCCGCGATGAGTTTGTCAAAACGGTCGACGAATTCCGCTCTTCATTGCTGATTAATTCTTACTCTACTATCGGACTCCGCACTAATGTCGATTTCATGATCTGGCGCATCGGTTACGAGCTCGAGCCGATGCAGGAGATGACCGCGCGTCTCAACAAAACCGAGATGGGCAAGTACATCGAACCGACGCAGTCGTTTCTTTCGATGACGAAGCGATCGATGTATATCGACAAAGACAACCCGGAGCACGTCGAGGATCGACTGCACATCGTGCCCGGCAAATCGCAGTATCTTTTTGTTTATCCCTTTGTGAAAACTCGCGAATGGTATGCGCGGGATGCCGAGCAGCGACAGGAGATGATGGACGAGCACATCCGGATCGGGATGAAGTACCGTTCAGTGAAACTGCACACCACCTACTCCTTTGGTCTTGACGATCAGGAGTTTGTCGTTGCGTTTGAGACCGATCATCCGGCTGACTTTCTCGATCTGGTCCAGGAGCTTCGCGAAACAAAGGCCAGCTCCTACACGCTGCGCGACACCCCGATGTTCACATGCCGGCAACGCACGCTCAGTGAATGCCTCGACGCTTTAGGATAGTCCACAGATGACACAGATTAGAAAGAATCTGCGTAATCCGTGGATTGCTCTGTTCTGTCTCTTCTTAACCACTTCTGTTTACTCACAAACCAATCCATCCGAGTACCTCTGGTACGAAGCCGAGAACATGCGCGGGTTCAGCACGGGCAGGCTCGGTGAGCCGCTGCTGAATCCGTCGCACACGAATTGGCCGCGCGAGAAGGCGCCGGGTTGGGGCATGAATGGACCAGGCGTTTCCGCGGAATGGACGCAAGGCGGTGAGAGTGAATGGAACTCCGCGGCGGCCAGCGCCGACGAGACTCGCGCCACTCTCTACCAGGATTTCGAGATCCCTCGCGAGGGCCAATACGCGCTCTGGGTGCGTTACGCTGACTGGGCCGCGAAGAGCGAGAACTTCACCGTCACGATCGCGCAGGACAACGCTGTTGTGTTTCGTCACGAGTTTGGCGCGAAAGACGTTATCGATCCGCATGACGAGATCAGCATGTACTGGGGCTGGGCGTTTGCCTGGGACAGTGCCACCGCGACACTGAAAAAAGGCCCGGTGCGATTGTCGATTCAGATCGAGAAAGCCGCGGAAGCGCGCCGTCACGTCGATTGTTTTCTACTCACGAACGATCTCGCTTTCAAACCGTCAGGAAGACAAAAGCCTGACTTTGCCGCGCTGCGCTACCTGCGCAACTGGTCCACTACGCGGAAGCCATTTGCTTCGTTGTTGAGCAACGAAGCAGTTCCGCCAGTGTTGGCGCGTCCGAAGATTGCAGGACGCGATTTCGTGATGCCGTGGAACATCGCGAAGGAGTTCTGGTCGCTGTTGGACAAGCCTGAGGCGGAGCGACCGCTGTATCCGTTCAATGCCGAGCCGGTTGAAGAGTTCGTGGCGAAGTACAAAGGCGCTCGCGATGTGCCGCTGTTTGAATCCAAGCTGGTGGTGCCGGTTATCTACATCAACAACGCGCCGGAGTATTTAAAAGAAGGCAGCCCGTTTCTTCGTTATATTCGCGGGACCAAGTCGCCATTCGCGATCCTCATAAACTACGGTTCCGCGAAGTTAGACCAGGCAGCGTGGCAACTACTCAACGGCGAACTGAAAGATCAGTTTCTGGGTTGGATTTCCGGAGAGAGCGTTGGTTACGTGTGGGATTACGCGCCCGCGGAGTTGAAGATTTCGCCGTCGATGTCGCGTCGCGAGTTGCTCGAAGCGCACCGGCAGTTTTACACGAATGCGCTGAGTCGCAAATGGCGTGAGTTGTTTCAGACGGACACTGGGCCGATGTGGGACAAGATGATTCCAGCACAGTCGACGTCGAGCACTTCTTTTGCGCACGCGTTGAGCCAGTGGGGCGTCAACCTGCTCGGCATGGAAACGGCGGCGGTGATGCCGATGTACGGGATGCGTATCGCTTTCACGCGCGGAGCGGCGCGACAATTCGGCGGCACGTTTCTTTACTACCACGCGCCAAACTTCGGCGACACCGCCACTACCTTCACAAAGCAGCAAAATTTTGCCGGGCCGGATTTCTTCTATCACTCGCGCTATGGCCCAACGATGGGACCGTCGCTCTCGTGGTATCGCAAGAGTTATTACCTCTATTACATGGCCGGAGCTTCCGCGATCTATCTCGAGCAGGGCGGAGATCAATTCTTCAAACCGGGGCCGGGCGATCATCCGTTTCAACTCAATCCACTTGGGCGGATCACGGACGAGTTTGTGCGCTTCGCCGAGAAGCATCCCGACCGTGGCACGCCTTACACGCCGGTGGCGTTTCTGCTCGATCCGGCGCACGGCTTCGAGATGACTGACTATCCACACTGGTCGTTTGAAGTGTCGCAGATCGATCGCGGCGATCGCGCGTTAAGAGAGTTGTTTGGTGTCGCGTACTATCCGGGGTTGGTGGTGGAAGGTGAGCCGGCGATTGCGGATCGACAGCCGTTTGTGTCGGGTGTTTTTGGCGACATCTTCGACGTGTTGACTGCGGCGGATGTTCAGGGCTCACGTTCGAAGATGCAAACGCTGTTGCCGTCGTATCGCGCAGTGGTTGTAGGCGGCAGGATTGATTGGAGCGCGGAGTGGATACAGAGAATCAATGACTACGTGCGCAATGGCGGCACGCTGGTGGTGAACGCGGCGCAGATCAAGAACCTGCCGGAACAACTTTTAGGCGTGCGACTGCTCAACGACACGGGCGAGGCTCATAACGCGCGTTGTCTTTCGCCGAATGAAGAGCCTCAGGATCTGAAGGGTCAGGTGTTCAGATACGAGAAAGTCGAGCTCAAAGGTGCGACGCCGTTGATCACTGTCCCGACCGGCAATCCACTCGTGACCGTAAATAAAGTCGGGAAGGGGAGCGTAATCTTCGTTGCGGTGCCTGATCTGCTCGGTGAGGATGAGCGCATGGTTCCTTTCGCAGCGCACATGCTGGCGCACGTCTTCGCTGATGCGACGCCGGTGAAGGTTACAGGTGATGTTGAGTATCTGATCAATCGCACTGCGAACGGCTGGGTGGTTACGTTGTTGAATAACAACGGCGTCTTTAAGCCGCAACAGGGAATGGCGCAGGTCGATCGCAATGCTTACGTTAACGTGACGGTCGGTCCAAATATTCAGAGCGCCACTGAGTGGCTCAGTGGCGCTCCATTAAAGCCGAATAATGGGATTGTTTCGATTCAAATCCCACCAGGCGGTATTGCTATCATCGAAATCCGGTAACACGGATTACGCGAATTGAAAGCGGATTCATACTGTAATAGTCGTGCCGTCGAACTTCGTTAGACTGAAGCCGTTGAAGACTTCGTTGTAGCACGCACGTTGTTCCCTGAGAATGCCGATGGCGATTTGCTCGCCGAGCTTCAAGGATTCGTTCCCGTCCGAGCGCCAGTGAACGCCCGCGGTGTTTCTTCCCAGGGCGACATTTGCGCCGATCTTATTAAGCTCACCACCAACAGTTATATCGGCGGCATCGGATTCCAGGTAAGGCACGAGACTCAAACCATCGTCTGTCGGTTGTACCGGATCGAGTCCGATGTCGACCAGCCGCGTAGTCTCCTTGAACCATGCTTTGAGAATCGTGACGCACGCGCCCGCGACTGTCGCGTGGCCCGCGCCGTATGCCGGGTGTGTGGGCGAGCCTTCCGGAAATGCCATTGGCAACAGCGCACTGCCCGCGCGGATATGAAAACCACCGAGGCGGTTTGAATCTGAGAACGAGTTGAGTATCTCAGTGTGCACGGGATAGCCGGCGCCATGAAAGATCGTCCGGTCAATTCGTTCTGCCATTACCTCCGGCCGCAAGCGCCGATGCACAAACCACTTCTGATACCAGACAGCTTTCAACGCGCGTGTTGCTACTTCGCACAACAACGTCGCGATGTGTGGGCCACCAAACGTGCCGAAGCCGATTTGGTTCGGGTTACCGTTGTATGGATTACCGTCGTCGAACGGCGCGCCTGCTGCGGCGAGAATCAAAAAGGCCTGGAAGTAAGCCTGGAACAAAACGTCGACGTGGACCCATTGACCGATGTCGCGACCATTGCGCATGTAGCGCGGCACGGGATCGAAAGTAATCGATGGTTGTGCAATGCCGCGTTGAACTGCGAGCCATGTCGCGAAGTCAGTCATGTAATTGATGCCGGGCTCTGCCGTCGTGATCTTCTGCTCGATCTTGTTCGCGCCGAAGTTGCAGTCCTGATAGAAAAACTGAGACAGGTAAGGCCCAATGCGGTCGCCGGGAGTCAGTCCGCGAAATAGCGTGGCGGTTGTAACTACGCCACCGCTCTTCGAACCGTTGAAGTCAGCGCCGTACAAGGTCAAATCCGCGGCTGCGGTATTGGCAATCGAGTTGGTAGCGTACTGTGAGTACGGAACATCGCGCAGCAGCGCCATCCAATAGTTTTCCGAAATTTCCGCGGCCTGCGCACGACTCGCAAACGCGGGCGCGGCCGGTTGAACCAACGCGTGCGAGTCTGGACCTTGCAGATCAAAAGCGAGACCCGATTGAGGATTTGTCAGGGGGGTGGTGCCGCCGAGCGGAATCGCGTCGAAATCCGCGGGTCTCTCGCTGTTGATTGCTTTGAGAAGTGCGTTGTACGCGCTTAGCACCACGGTACCGTCGTCGTTGTGTGGTAAGCCTTTAGAGTAATTGCCTATCTTGTTTGGGTAGAGGTTTTCGTCCTGATTGTTTGGATGTTGCAGGTTTTGCGGCGTGGCTTGCAGATTGGCGCTGGCAGCGTCGCGCCGTAGCTGGGCGCATTCGTTGGCACGCTGATTCGAGCCAGTAGCGGCTTTAACTTCACCACGTCCGATTACAGTTGCGGCGATAGTGGCGGCGCCAACGCCGCCTAGAAATGTACGTCTGGTTGATTGCAAGAGAGGGAACTTCCTTTCGATGGGATTTTCGGGGGGCCGTAGATCTATCACAGGTTGGAGTGAGGAAGGAAGGAAAAGGCCGCAGCTTCGCAGATGAACGCGGATTTAATCAGCGTCCATCTGCGGGAATCTGCGGCTCAATTTTATGGCTTCTTGCCTTTGCCCTTGCCGCCGCCCTGAGATTTCTGAGCTGGGGCTGGACGTTCCTGTTTTTGTTGTTGTCTTTCCTGTTTCGCCGGTCGCTGTTGCTGCTGCGGTGCGGCTACGCGTTCACCTCGCGGCTGTTGCTGCTTCACAGGACGCGCTGCACGCTCAGCTTGCGGTTGCTGCGCCCGCTGCTCAACACGCTGCGGCTGCGCTCGTTCCTGCCTTCGCTGCTCCTGCTCAACGCGACGCGCTTCACGTTGCTCCTGACCGCGACCTCTTTGCTCAGCAGGCTGTTGTTGTTGAACCTGAACCGGCGCCTGCGCCTGCGGCGCGCCTCGACCCTTACGCTCGTCTCGCACCTGGAACTTCTGTCCCTTCGCGCGATCTGACGCCGGATTCACACGCAGGGTCTTATTCAAGTCAGGCTTGAACCGTGGCGCCACCGGCGCTGTGCTCGTCACCACCGGCGTATCGTTGAGCTTCCTCGCGATTCCCGGAGGAATATCAATCTTGCCACGACCCCACGCCGAGTTCACCACCGCATTTCGCAACGGCGTTACCAGCAATGGATCCAGCACTGGATTCACTTGCGCCAGCATGTTGCGATCAGCCTTCCTCGCTCGCCGCCAATCGAACCCACTGCGCGTGAAGTCATCGACACTCACGACCGTCACCGCGCCGGGCACGTTGAGATTCACCACGCGCTGATACAGATCTCCGCGCGTCAGGTATTGAGGCTGCCAGTCGTTGGTGTAGTAGTGCGGCACGTAGACGTCGCCCGGACCAAGTGGCACCCATCCGATCTCGTTTTGTGAAAACGGCACAAATGCGACCAGCGCCGGTGAATAGGCCGGCGTGGTGTTCATCGTGTCAGGCACCCAGTACCAGCGATCATTAACAAACGCCCAACGCCCGTAGTGATAAGGCGCATAACCCCATGGCTCACTCGAGACCCAGGTTGGACCATACGGGTAATCCGTGTACCAGTAACCCGTCTGATAAGGCGCCCAGCCCGCATCGACTCGCGGCGACCAGGCGTTTCCATAGCCATCGAGATTGCGCCAGTCGCCGTAGTAATCAAGCTCATAGAGGCCGGGTATGTATGAGTTCGCATATTGGTAACTGACGTTTCGACGATACGGATCGAAATAATAAGGATCGCTTAGATAGGAGTTGTAGTCGCGATAGCGACCGTCGTAATAGTTTGGATACTGATAGGCGTAGTAATCGTCGACCAGGTAACCTGCATTGCGTCCATCGATCTGCGACAAA
>DATENQ010000211.1:0-3619 GCA_035275005.1 Pyrinomonadaceae bacterium
AGCCGACCTGGAAATTAACCACAAAAAAGCACAAAAAGCACAAAATTGATTTTTGCTGTTTGAGGAGAACAAGTCAGGAAGAGCGGCTTGCCCCGCTCTCAAATGAAAGAGAAACAGCGGGGGCAAGCCCCTCTTCCTGACTTGTTCTCTCAAACAGCAAAAATCAATTTTGTGCTTTTTGTGCTTTTTTGTGGTTAATTTCCAGGTCGGCTATTAAGTCATCGAGCAGCGTTGCGACGTGTTCGCCTTCGAGATAGTTCTTCCCGAGCAACTTTGTAATGCGGCGGTCTTTAGTTTCGCCTTTGACCTCTTTCAGAATCGCTCTTGCAAAGGCCGCGACAACCTTCCCGTCAAACTGTTTCCCGCTATTCTCCCGCAGGTCGCGCACGACGTCTTCGAATGAGCGGCGACGCCGGTAAGGACGATCGGTCGTCATCGCGTCAAATGAATCCGCGAGGGAAACGATCTTGGCGCCGAGAGGTATCTGCTCGTCGGTCAGTCCATCCGGATAACCGCGCCCGTCGAGTCGCTCGTGGTGATACTTTGCCATCAGCGGTATATCAGCGTATGGATGATTGATCGGCGCGAGGATTTCGTAGCCGGCCGCAGGATGTCGATTCAGCTCGTTCGAGAGCTTTGCGTCGATGTTGTAAGGCGCGTTGATGATGTCGCGGTCGACGATCAACTTGCCGATGTCGTGCAGGCAGCCCGCGATCTGGATCCCCTCGACTTCCTCCTCAGTCCAACCCAACTCGCGCGCGATGATCTCGCTGTACCTGCCGACGCGCTCCGAGTGACCCTGCGTGTACTTGTCTTTGATGTCGATCGCCGCCGCGAAAGCCCGGACCGTGTCACGATAGATCGCGCGCAACTCATCGTAGAGTCGTCGATTCTCCTCGGCGCGCTGGGCTACTTGTTCGATCAGACGATGCGTGTGAATGCCGACGCCGATGTGCCGGACCATCGCGCGAATTGTTTCAAAGTCGTCATCCGAGAACTCTTCGCCACTGGCTTTACCTCCGAGCAGGATCAGGCCAGTGACTTCCCCACGCACGATCATCGGAAACACCAGCTCGATACCTTCTGCCGAGAGCTTCTCGCGATAGCGATTCAGAAAGCCGTTCGCACAAGAAATGTTTTTAACGAGGGACTCCGTCGCTTCTTCCGAAAGGAATGCTTGCTTGTCCGCTTCTTCGATCTCAAGAGCGTTGAACATCTGCTCGCCGAGACCCCAGACAGCTACGCACTTCAGTGGTCCAGTTGGACCACTGCACTCGACGACAGCGCCACGCCTCAACGCCAGCGTCCCTAACAGCAAATGCATCGACGTCCGCACCATCTCGGTGAAGTCGCCGGTTCCAGCAATTTCCTGCCCTAGATCGGCTAGCGCTCCGAACGTGTGAATGAGTTTCCGGGTCGACAGCTCCATTGTCAGTGGACTATGGGAGTAGTCTCATAATGCGAAAGATTCATGAGCGCTTCTCGCTCGTCTTTCGCGAGTATCACGTGCCGGGTGAGTCCGAGCATTTCGAATAACTGTTCTGTTTGGGAGTTAACTTCTGAAAAGACGATCCGGGCGCCGTTTTTCTCGGCAACGTCGATGATTCCCAGAAGGATGGAGATACCGATGCTATTGACCAGCTTGGTGTCGCCAAAGTCGATAACGAGCGCACGGCAACCGCAGTTGAGGTGACGCCGGCACTCGTGCTCGATCTTTTCGCCGGTCAACTTATTGAGATAATCGCTGGCGTAAACAACCGCAGTGGTGCCAACACAGTGCGAGCGTACTAGCTTGCCACTTGGTGTATCCACTCGAAAGCTCCCTCCTGCCTCGAATGTCCTTTACAAAGCGTAAAAGCTGAAATGAGGTTTTGTTTTCCGAAAGTCTGTTATGAATCGTTTGCGCTTTAAGTATTTTTCTGCGGCCGCAAGTACTTGGTCATGCGCAAACTGGTGCCGTCATCAACCCGCTCAAACTCAACCTCATCCATGAGAGTTCTGATGAGTTTAAGTCCCCAACCCCTTCGTTCTTCTGCCGCTTCTGTCGCTTCTGATCCGCTGTTTGTGCCATTCAGATTGGTCGGCACGATGCCGCGACTCGAAATTGTGATGACTAATTTATCACTTTCGACACGAAAACGCTGATAAATTTTTCGATCCGGGCTGAAACTGTGCTCCGAGGCGTTGATACAAGCCTCTACAATCGCCGTTTTTATCTGATTAATGGCCTCCGGACGGAACGTCAGCCGCCTGGCAATCTGCTCGGCGGTGTTGGCCGCAATCAGCTCGTTGTCTTCCCCCATCGGCACCACCATCAGGAATTCATCGGCTGGACCGGCCGTTACAACCGGGCTGATTGTCGTTTCGCCGAGGCGAGAGGCCAGTAGGCCCAGTTGCTGACGGCTCGAGCTAAACGCCTTGCGACGGTCCATGAGCTTGCCGGCCTCTTCCGAAAAGCCTTCGTTTGAAAGCAGCCAGATCTGAAAGCGACTGAAGCCGAGCCGGCCCGCGATATTCTCGAGGCGCTCGCACCACACGCGCGCGGCTTCGACGTCAACTTCCAGCTTCGACTCGATGTCCGCGGCGACCCAGATTACCTGTTGCGCGTCTGTGTAAGTTCCCTCTTCGAATGTGTGCGCTATCAGACAATGGTCTTCTTCGCAAATCTGGCGCATGTCGCTGATGAACGCCGAGCAGCTGGCGAGGTGGACCGTCTGCGGTAGTTTCACGAATTCAGTCTCTGCCGTGAGACCCGAAACGATAGTTTCACTTTCGGCGCCTTTGTACTTGTTGGCAAAAGTCTTGTAGTCGAAAAGGACTGCGGGCACTTGTTGAGTGTTGAAACGGAAAATCAGATCGCGCAGGCCCGCGTTTGCGATCTGTTTGTAGTGCCGTGCCATTGTGTGCGGCGCGCGTTTCAGAGAGTCGGCGAGCATGTCGGCGACGACGAGCGCGCGCGGTTCGTTGAGCACATCGAGGCGATAGCGAATCTTCAGGTAGTCTTTCCACGCTTGTGGTCCAGATCCCGCTTCGACTGTCGTTTCATCCCAGTTTACAAACTCCTGCACGTGCAGACGGTGCAACACGTCCTCCAGTTCGTTCGCGGCCATGTGCAGACGTTTTCGCCAGACGTCGAATGACGACGTCTGTTCTTCACCGGCGGCAGCTTCCCAAAGCAAGCGGATTAAGAGGTGTCGCGTGTCGAGCCGCGGTGAGATCTCTTCGAGCAGATCGGCAAAGTGACGGTGAATGTGACCGCCGAAGAGCTCGTCGACGTAGAGACGTTCGCAATCGAGATATGAAAGGAGCGACGTGTGTTTCTCTCTCGCGGCTTGCAGATAGATGCTGATGAAGAACGGGCTGCCGGCAAACTGTTGTACGAGCAGATCGCGCGCGGCTTCGCTGGTCGCGACTTGCTGGCGGCGTGCGACGTGTTCTACCAGTCGTGCTGCTTCGGTTGCGTCGAGTCGTTCCAGGAGCAACGTGTCGAGTAGTTCGAAGTTGCACTTTGCGTCGTGCGCGGCTTCGAGGACCTGGCGGCGTAGTCCGGCGAGTACAAAAGAGAAACCGCCACGTCCGAAGACGCGCAGTATTTCTGTTCCGAGCACTACCGCGCCGT
>DATENQ010000212.1:0-3236 GCA_035275005.1 Pyrinomonadaceae bacterium
GGCTAAAATCTATCTTGATTCCGACACGAAGTTCCCTTGGTCTCATAGTTCGTTTAGGTTTCATGGATGGATCGATAAACTCCGATCCAAAACTGAACACGGTCTTGTTCAGCACATTGTCAAACTCCACTGATGGCCGCAGATGTACTCGCTTCGAAATCTGAATCTCCTTTGTCACGTTAAGATCGAGCATGAAGAATCCTGGTCCACGACCGGCGTTGCGTGGGAGGTTTCCGCTCTGACCGATTGGCGGCACGCTGAATGAACCTCCTGAGAAGTTCGGTCGATCGTTTGAAACATCATCGAGATTTCGATCCACGCCTCCAATCGTGATGTTGAATGGCGCCCCTGAAGCCACACGGCAGACTGGCGACAATTGAAACCCACCAAGGCTGAACGTGCCTGAAAAGACGAAACGATGCCGGCGGTCGAGCAGACTGCGTGCACGTTCCGCACGAAAGTCTCCGGGGACGAGCGCGTCGGATGTGTTGACAACGCCGTCGTCAACTAATCTCGAAAGGGTATAACCTCCGCGAAAACCAAATCCAGATCCGAATTGCTTCCGCAACTCGAGCGTCATCCCGCGATAGAAACTGTTGCCGGCCGAGATGAGTTGTTCGAGCTCGGTGCGCGTAGGATCGGGACGCAGGTTGTTGCTTGCTGCAAGCGCGGCTTGAATCGCCGTCGACGAAGTACTGTTGAGATTCATCACTGAGATCGGAACGCCAAATTCAACCACTCGTAGGACCGTGTTTGAAGTTCCGTAACCAAACCTGACCAATTCGCCGGCGTTGGCAGTGTTGTGAAGCGGACGCCCCGCGGCAGTACGAAAGTTGGCGAAGTCGCGTGAGGCAAGGTACTCGGAAAAGTTTTTATAGCCTACGGGAAGCACGGGCGCGTTGGCATTGAATTCGCGCCACAGATGAATACCTCGCGTGAAGCTGAAGTTAGCTTCCACTGCATAACCACGCCCCAGATCTCGTTCGACGCCGCCATTGAGTTGATAGCTTTCCGGAATCCTCAAATCCGGATCGAGCCGACGCGAAAAGTTTGTATTCGAGAACCCGAAGTCCCGAACCAGTTGTGAATCCACCGAGAGCGTGTCGGGAAAGCGAAGATTCGCGGCAATAAATGTGCGCGGATCGGGAAGCAGGTTGGTGTCGAAAAAGATCTGTTGTTTACCCAACGTGAAATCATCAATGGTGCGCAGCAACGGCCGATTGAAAAAGATGCCGCCACCGACACGCAACACAAGCTTTCCGGAATCGAGGGGACTGTACGCCGCCGAGAATCTTGGACCAACGTTGTTCACATCGTGAAGAATCGTCTCGTACTCGTAACGCAAGCCATAACTCAACAGCAGTTGCGGCAGTAGCTGCCATTCATGCTGTAGAAACATACCGGTGTAGAGGTTCTTCTGTGTCGACGAGCTCTGAAAAGTTTGGCGATAGCGACTCGGAACGCCCGCCAGGAAATCCCCGGCACTGGCGAAGTTAAAAGTTCCGCTCAGATCCGAGAGATCGATGAACGTTGAGCGCACGTGATGAATATCCGCGCCCAGCTTGAGCGAGTGATTTCCACTTGCGAAGGAGAGAACGTTTTGCACTTGCACGCGTTGCTCACGCCTGTCGCTGCCACCAGAAGTTGAGGAACCGGCGACCAGCGTTCCGGTTCGTCTTTCCGGATCTTCAGCCGGCAGTGGATCCTTCAACGCGATCAGCACCACTGGCGAATTGCCACCGCTCGCTTCGAACGCGGGCGCCAAACGCGAGTATTGAAATCGCGCCTGATTCACCAACCGCTCAGAAAGAACCAGCGTGTCGGAAAACGAGAGCGCGTCTGAATTACGCCGCCTGCCTTGCAAAGCTTCGGCGAGACGGTTGCCGCCGCCAAACTGTCGCAGGTTAAGGAGCCGGCCAGCCTGATACACGATCGACGCGTTGTGCATCGGACTAAACTGCTGATCCACGCGCGTCGTGATGCTCGTGTTCCGGAGCGGTGTGCTGACTGACGAGACGAATGGAGCCACTTCGGCGGGCGTTTCAGCGTCCTCAACACGTCTGCGACTAAGATGCGTGGGCGCAGGTAACGAGAATTTTGGATTCTGCTTTACCGGCACCAGCGTATCAATCAGCGCGCTGTCCAGAACTTTGCTCAGCTCGTAAGAAACAAAGAAGACGCTCTCACGAACGAGTGGCCCACCAAGCGTAAATCCGGAGACGTGTTCCTGCAGTGGCAGTCGCGGAATACCGAGCGAGTTGTTTCGGCTCGTGTTTGCGTTGAGCGACTCGTCCTTGAAAAAGTAGAATCCGCGACCGTGAAATTGTTTTGAGCCGCTGCGCGTCCGCAGATTCACGCGACCGCCAGACGCGCGCCCGTACTCCGCCGAGAACTGGTTTGTAATCACCTGCACCTCGGCAACTGCTTCGAGCGATGGTTGGAAACGTTCGCGTGCCGCACGGTCGTCGTTGTTATCGAGACCGTCGATCGTCAGGTTATTGGAGTAAGCGGGCGCGCCCGCGAGCGAGAAGGTGCCGGCTTCTTCAGGCGTGTTCGCGTGATTGACGTTGCGATCTTCGGCAAGATCGCGCGTCGATAGTGGCTCTTCGGTGACGCCGGGAAGCGTAAAGATCAGATCCAGGATCGAGCGCGTGTTAATTGGTAGCGACTCCAGCTCGCGTGTCGCAAGCGTGGCACCGGTGACAGTGCGCTTTGTGTCAACGACTGGAAGATCGGCAGTAGTGATGACAACCGGCTCGACTTCGACGCTTGACGGAATGAGCATCACCGGCAGCTCGAGACTCTGACCGGACACGGTTGTAATGCCGTTGATCTGCTGCGGAGCGAAGCCGGTGAATGAGACGCGAACGGCGTACGCTCCGGGTTCCAGTTGGACCAGGCGATAACGTCCTTCTGCATCGCTTGTAATCGTGCGTTTTTGGCCCGTCTTAATCAGCGTGACTTGAACTTCGGCGCCGGGAATCACGGCCGAATTTTGATCGGCGATGTGACCAAAGAGCGTGACGGTGTCGAGGTCTTGTGCGTTAACGTTGAAAGTGAATAGAAAGATAGTGAGAAGTGTGAGACGTGAGGTCATTTTGTGTACTCCTTAGTGAGGTTTTACTGCGCGCAGGACTTTAACACAGATTTAGAAAGTTAGCCGCAGATTTCGCAGATGAACGCGGATCTGACTCTGCGTTCATTTGCGAAAATCTGCGGCTAATATTTTTTTATTG
>DATENQ010000213.1:0-3964 GCA_035275005.1 Pyrinomonadaceae bacterium
GACGTCGAAGCAAACAACGTCGAGGTGCTCGCCGCTGATCCAGACGTTGCTTACATCTCGCTCGACAACACGGTGCGCAGCTCAGGCCACGTCACCAACACCACCGGCACGCAGCAAGTCCGCGCTCAAAAATCTTTGCTCGGACTGAACAACACGCTCGATGGCTCAGGCGTCACGATCGCAGTGCTCGACTCCGGCATCGATAGTAAACACAAATCGTTCGCAACCTCCGGCAAGATCAAATTCAGCAAAGACTTCACGGGGGAAAACCGCACCGACGATCCATGGGGTCACGGCACACACGTCGCCGCAATCGCAGCAGGCGATGGCGCGCCGACTAGCGGCGCTTACGAAGGCATCGCGCCCGCGGCGAATCTCGTTAACCTGCGCGTGTTGAACTCACAAGGCGTGGGCCGAGTCTCCGGAGTGCTGGCCGCACTCGACTGGCTACTGGCCAACAAAGGCAATTACGGCGTGCGCGTCGTGAACATGAGTTTAGGTAGTCCCGCCATCAGCTCTTACGAAGACGATCCGATTTGCAACGCTGTTCGCAAGCTCGTCGATGCGGGCGTGGTGGTAGTGGTCGCGGCCGGAAACAACGGCAAAGACGCAAACGGACGAAAGATTTACGGCGCAGTTCACTGCCCCGGCAACGAGCCTTCCGCAATCACAGTCGGCGCCAGCAACAGCTTCGGCACCGATCCGCGAAACGAAGATTCAGTCACGACCTACAGCTCGCGTGGTCCAACGCGCAGCTTCTCGGTCGACTCTTACGGCCTGGTACATTACGACAACATCATCAAACCGGATCTCGTCGCCCCGGGTAACAAGATCATCGCCGCTGAAGCAGCCGGCAACGGTCTGCTCAAGAAGTATCCCGAGCTCGAAACGAATAAATACTCCACCACCAACATGAAGCTGATGTATCTCAGCGGCACGTCGATGTCGACACCGATGGTCGCCGGCGCCGCGGCGCTTCTGTTGGAATCAAACTCCAGCCTGACCCCAAACATGGTCAAGGTCCTTTTGATGTACACCGCCCAACCACTCGCCGGCTCCAACACGCTGGAACAGGGCGCCGGTCAACTTAACGTTGCCGGAGCCGTTGCTCTCGCGCGGATCGTTCGCACGGACTTGTTGGGCCTGCTGAAACCGACTTTTGGATCCTCTCTGCTAACGCAGTCTGCTCCTGCCCCCCAAACCACGATTTCAAATTTCACTTTCCCCTGGACCCAGGGACTCGTGCTCAAGCGCGCCACCATCACCGGCAAAGACTTAATCAACAAGTACCAGGTCAGCTACGGCCAGGGATACCTGCTCGGTGACGGCGTTAATGAAGGACTCATCAGCCAGAGTTTGAACTTCAACGTGTGGGTCAAAACCGTAACCCTCGGAAGCTACCTGACGAAGAGTGATGGCTCGACCTTATTTGGCGGGTACTTTCTTCTCAGCAACGTACTCCTGCTCGGCGACGGTTACGCCATCGGCGACGGCTATGCGATTGGCGATGGTTACGCCATCGGCGACGGCTACGCGATTGGCGACGGATATGCAATCGGCGACGGCTACGCGGTCGGCGACGGTTACGCCATTGGCGACTGCTCACTCGGCGACAACGGACCGGGAATGAAATAGCGACGAGAGAACGGATCGTGCGGACATGAAAAGTCTACGACCACAACTCACCGGCGTTTACATGTGGAGCGTCATCGCGGCAGGCGCCGCCACAGTGCTCCACTCCGCCGTAACGCTCCCGGCAGGAATCGTCGACGGTTACTTTCTTCTGTTGACTTTGATAACCGCTGTCATCGGTTCGCACATCGCGATCCGCATTCCGCGAATCAACGTCAACATCACTGTTGACGATACGTTCGTTTTCATCGCCCTGCTGATCTACGGCAGCGAGGCCGCTATCATCATCGGCGCACTCGCGGGTGTCTGCTCTGCGCTGAGAATCAGTCGTAAAGTAAGGACGGTGGCCTATGGCGGCGGCGCGCTCGCGTTCTCCGTGTTTATCACGGCCACGGTTTTGAAACTCGTCTTCGGATCCACCACCAACCTCGTAAATAACGGCGGCTCTGTCGCCATCATCGCCCTATGCGTTATGGGCCTGGTCCAATACCTGGTCCATACCGTAATGGGCGCGACTGTCAGCGCACTCAAAGCGAAGGAGTCGCTCTGGCGCATGTGGTCGCGCAACTTCCTGTGGATCTCCATCAGTTATTTCGCAGGCGCGGCCGGCGCGGGTTTCATTGTCAACAGTATCGGCACGACTCGCTTTTGGGCGTTCCTCATCTGTATTCCCGTCATTGTTATCGTCTACTTCAGCTACGACCGTTACATGCGCGAAGTGAAAGCTTCGGCGCGTCATGCCGAGGAAGCTGAACGCGCCCGCGCCGAGCTCGAACACCAGCGCGCGGAACAGGCGGAACATCACGTTCAGGAATTGAACAACTACATCGCGGAGCAGGAACGAATCAGTCGCGTGCTGGAAGAGACGAAGGAACACTTCCGCCATGCCGCGTTTCACGATTCACTGACGGGCCTGCCTAACCGCGCCATGTTCACCCAACTGCTCAAGGCCGAGATCGCGAGCTCGAACCAGCGTGACGCACACATGTTTGCCGTTCTCTTTCTCGACCTCGATCGTTTCAAGAACATCAACGACAGCCTGGGTCACACCCATGGCGACTTGCTGCTGGTTGCTTTTGCCGAACGACTCGAGCGGACCTTGCGACCGATCGATACGCTCGCGCGTTTTGGTGGTGATGAGTTTGCGATTCTTTTAAGCGGCATGACTGACGCGACGGACGCGGTGCGAGTCGCGAAAAGAATTTCTGAAGAACTGAGCCAGCCGTTCGTGCTCGATAAGAATTCGGCGTTCGCGACGGCGAGCATCGGTATTGCGTTGAGCTCGAGTGGCTACGATCGTGCCGAAGACATTCTGCGTGACGCTGACATCGCGATGTATCGTGCAAAGGAAAACGGCAAGGCGCGTTATGAAGTCTTCGACCACGGCATGCACGCGCGCGCAGTTTCGCGGCTACAGCTCGAAAGCGATCTCCGACTCGCGATCGAACAGAAGGAATTCTGTGTCTACTACCAGCCCATCGTTTGCTTGCAGACGGGACGTCTGGCGGGCTTCGAAGCGCTCGTGCGCTGGAACCATCCGCGCCGTGGTCTGGTTGAGCCGGCCGATTTCATTCCGGTGGCTGAAGAGACCGGGTTGATCGTGCCGATTGGCGAGTGGGTGTTGAATGAAGCTTGTGCGCAAGTGCGTCAGTGGCAGATCGATTCGCCGAGCCATCGTTCGTTGAGCTTGAGTGTGAATCTTTCCGCGCGACAGGTTGCTCAGCCGCATCTGCTCGACCGAATTAAAGAGGCGCTCGACAACAGCAAGTTGAACCCGCACTGTTTGAAACTCGAGATTACGGAAAGCGTCGTGATGGAGAACGCGGAAGCGGCGGCGCTGATGTTTAAGCAACTGCGTTCGCTGGGCGTGCAGTTGAGCATCGACGACTTTGGCACTGGCTATTCATCGCTCAGCTACCTGCACCGTTTCCCGCTCAACTATCTCAAGATCGATCGTTCTTTCGTGATGCGTCTTACGACTGACAACGATAACGCGATCGTTCGCACCATCTCGACGCTCGCGCGAAACCTCGGCATGGAGGTTATTGCCGAAGGAATTGAGACTGAGGAGCAGCATCAGCAACTGAAGATGCTGGGCTGTGAGTATGGTCAGGGTTATCTTTTCTCGCGCCCGGTCGATCAGCATGGTGTTATCCATCTCCTCGCACAGGATTCCAAGCGCGACGCCGAGCCCGACATAAACCTTGCCCAGCACGAAGACGGCGTTTCACTCGCTTATTCCATGTAGAAGAATCAGGCGCACTTGAATAGAACAAGTCAGAACAACTCAAGATAGAACAAGTCAGGAAGAGGGGCTTGCCCCCGCCGCTCA
>DATENQ010000214.1:0-4833 GCA_035275005.1 Pyrinomonadaceae bacterium
TCGTGTTGCTGATCGCATGTGCCAACGTCGCAAATCTTTTGCTCTCGCTTGCGACCTCGCGCGAGAAGGAGATCGCGGTGCGCGCGGCGCTGGGCGCGCGTCGCATTCGAATCGTCAGACAGTTATTGACAGAAAGTCTCCTGCTGGCGCTACTCGGCAGCGCTCTCGGATTGGGCTTCGCGTGGCTCGGTATCAAGGCCCTGATGTTGATCAGTCCCAAAGACCTGGTGAACTTTCAAAGCGTCAGCATCAACATGACGGTGCTGTTGTGGACACTCGGCGTGTCGATCCTGACCGGAATCATTTTTGGTCTCGCCCCCGCGTTGCACATTTCGCGGCTCAATCTAAACGACTCGCTCAAAGACGGCGGTAAATCAGAATCGGGCCAGGCGAGTGGCAGTCGTCGACTCCGCAGCGCGCTCGTCGTTTCCGAAATCGCACTCGCGGTCGTCTTGCTGGCAAGTGCGGGTTTGCTGATCAGAAGCTTCATACGTTTGCAGCAGGTGGACCGCGGCTTCAACACAGACAACGTTCTCACGATGGTAGTCCGCTTGCCGGATGCGAAGTATCCCGACGATCCGCAAGTCGTCGCTTTCTTCAACCAGGCGCTCGAGAAGGTCCGACAGTTGCCGGCAGTCAGATCGGCAGGGATGGTCAACTTCCTGCCGTTGTACGGCGGACTGGGTTCTTCGACCGGTTTCAAGATCCCGGGCCGTCCCGAGCCGCCGCCGGGGCAAGGACCGAGCACGGACGTGCGAGTTGTCGACTCAGAATACTTCTCGGCGATGGATATTCCGCTGTTACGCGGTCGAAACTTCACCGCCGACGAGCTTAGAGAACCGCGTCAGAAAATCCTGATCAACGACGCGCTCGCACGCACGTACTTCGGTTCGGAAGATCCGATTGGACAACGTCTCGACGTCGCGATGTTTGAGAAACCCACGCCGGCGGAGATCATCGGCGTCGTCGGCAACGTGAGATACGACAGTCTCGTGGATGAATCGCCGCCGGCAGTCTATTTCCCACATCCCGATCTCGCTTACTCATTCATGACGCTCGTGGTCCGCACCGACGGCGATCCGGCCGCAATCGCTCCGGCGATCCAACGTGAGATTCGCACACTCGATCCGAATCAACCGGTTTCAGACGTGCGCACGATGAACCAGGTGATGTCTGAATGGGTCAGCCGTTCACGCTTCAACACGTTGTTGTTAGGACTGTTCGCGGGACTGGCGACGCTGCTCTCAGCAGTCGGAATATTCGGCGTGATGAACTATTCAGTGGCTCTGCGAACGCGCGAGCTCGGACTGCGCCTCGCAGTCGGCGCACAGCCGCGACAGGTGCTGCTGCTCGTTTTGAAGCAGGGGTTTCTGTTGACGATCGTAGGCGTGGTGCTGGGACTGGCGGCAGCATTCGCGCTGACGCGTCTGTTGTCCGGCTTGTTGTTCGGCATCGGCGCAGTTGACGTGACGACGTTTGCAACAATCTCGCTGTTGCTGGTTGTTGTTTCACTGCTCGCGTGCTATCTGCCGGCGCGACGCGCAATGCGGATCGATCCACTGAAGGCTTTAAGATACGAGTAAATTAGCCACGGATTACACGGAGATCTGTGCTACGCTTCTGCCCCGATGGAAGGCGAGTGGGGCCGAAGCGCAGGGTCGAAGCTTGGCTGGCTAATTGCGGGAAGGTTGGTTACAGCCCTCCTGCTGAGCGTGGTCGGAACGCTTTGGACCAGCACGGGCGATGCGTCACAATCGATCAACAAAAGCCTCGGTCTGTTGACGATCGTCGCTTGCCTCACAATTCTCTACGCCCTCATCTTCCGGCTTTCCAAAAACATTCTCCCGCAAGCGCGTTTTCAGCTCGCGGTCGACGTGCTCCTCGTCACATGGCTGGTCTGGCACTCCAACGTTATCCAGTCGCCTTACATTGCCATCTATATCCTCATCATTGCGATCTCGAGCCTGTTTCTGGGCCCACGCGAAGCGGTCGTCACGTCGGTCGGTTGCGCAGTCGCGTTTACGGCCTGCTCGCTCCAGATCACCGGCATTATCGGACAAACAGATCCGGCGCGACTTATCGGTGGATCAATATCGCAGACGATCCAATGGGTAGGACTGTTTGATATTGCGTTCTTAGTTGTCGGACTGCTCTCCGCGCGACTCGCCGAACGACAGTCACGTTCAGACGTGCGTCTGGCAGCGGCAACACAGTCACTGGCCAACCTGCGCGCGTTGCACGAACGCATCGTCGCGTCGATCCGCTCCGGCCTCGTAACCACCGATCTGGACGGACGCATCTTCACTTTCAACGTCGCGGCAGAAGAGATCACCGGCTACCAGGAAGAGACGATCCGCGGCACGGATGCTTCAACCCTTTTCGGCGAGCTCAAGGAGCACATCTCCGAGACGTTGCGCGCTTTGGAAAACGGCGAGAGGAGCCCGCGATTTGAAGCGAACTGTTTGACGTCGGAAGGCATGCGTCTTCGACTCGGTTACAGTATCTCGCCGTTGTCGACCGAAGCGGGCGAGACCACCGGCATGGTGATCACGTTTCAGGATCTGACGCAGGTGCGCAGCCTCGAAGAGACTTCGCGGCGCCAGGACCGTCTCGCCGCGATCGGCCGCATGGCAGCTTCCATTGCCCACGAGATTCGTAATCCACTGGCGGCGATGCGCGGCTCGATCCAGATGCTTCGTTCGGAAATGAAGAGCGACCCATCACAAACCGAGTTGATGGAGATCATCCTGCGCGAGTCTGACCGGCTGAACCAGATCATCACTGACTTTCTTAATTACGCCCGGCCACGTTCGATCACACCGGCGCGCGTCGACGTCGGCAATCTGCTTCACCAAACATTCGCGCTGATGCGACACAGTCCGGAAATCGGCGCGAACCAGAGCATCGTCGAGGAGTTGCCGGCTGAGCCGCTCTTCGCGGAAGCGGACGAAGGGCAGTTAAAACAAGTCTTCTGGAATCTTGCGCGCAACGCGCTTCAGGCGATGCCGGAGGGCGGAACGCTGAGCGCAACCCTGAAAAAGAATTCTGACAACCGGCTGCGCATCGCTTTCGCTGACACGGGACGCGGCATGTCGCCCGAGCAGGTCGATCGCCTCTTTGAGCCTTTCTCTTCGACCACGGGCGGAACGGGCCTGGGGCTGTCAATTGTTTATCAAATCATTCGCGATCATGGTGGTACAATTAACGTCCGCAGTCTCGTGGGACAGGGCACAACAATAACCGTTGAACTACCAGTGGTGAGTTAACTATGGCTAACCTGCTGATTGTTGACGACGAACTCGGAATGCGGCAGTTCCTGACGCATTTATTGCAGCGCGAAGGGCACGTGGTGCGCGTCGCGGAAAATGGCCACGTCGCTTTGGCACAGCTGCAACAACAAGCACCCGATCTGATCATCTCCGATATCAGAATGCCCGACATGAGTGGCGTCGATCTGCTGCGCGCCGCAAAAGAGTTACATCCTGAAGTCGAAGTGATCATGATGACGGCATTCGCGAATGTCGACACCGCGCGCGAAGCGTTTCTGATCGGCGCGTACGACTTCGTGCAAAAGCCGTTCGACAATGATCTGCTGAAGGAAGTAGTCACTCGCGCCCTCACAAAGATCTCACTCGTCACAGAGAACAAGGCGCTGATTAAAGGGCAACGCTCGCTCGGCAAACTCAGCAACATCATCGGTCGCAGTAAGCGTATGCAGGATCTTTTCCAGATGATTGAGACTGTCTCGCAGGTCCCGTCGACTGTCCTGGTCACCGGCGAATCCGGAACCGGAAAAGAGCTCGTGGCCCGCGCGATCCACGATCTCAGCCCGCGCGCCGAGAAACCTTTCGTCTCGGTAAACTGCGGTGCGTTTACAGAAACACTGCTCGAATCAGAGTTGTTTGGTTACGTGAAAGGCTCCTTCACCGGCGCCAACGCTAATCGCAAAGGACTATTCGAGGCTGCAAACAGCGGCACAATCTTCCTGGATGAAATCGGTGAGATGTCGCCGGCGATGCAGGTCAAACTCCTGCGCGTGTTGCAGGAGCGCAAAGTCAGGCCGGTAGGTGCAACAGACGAGACGATCGTCGATACGAGAGTGATTGCCGCCACCAATCGCGACCTGGCGAGCATGGTGTCTACCGGGACGTTTCGCGAAGATCTTTACTACCGCATCTCCGTGATACCGATTGAGCTGCCCCCCCTTCGCGAGCGCGCTGAGGACATCTCGGAGCTTGCCAGTCACTTCGTGCAGAAGTTCTGCGCGCCGGCGGGCCGCTCGTTGACGATCAGCGAGAATGCAATGCGCCTGCTCGAGCGCTACTTATGGCCCGGCAATGTTCGTGAGCTGGAGCATACGATCGAGAGAGCAGTCGCGCTCGAACGCACGAACTCAATCGAACCGGAGCGTCTGCCGGAGAAGATCTCAAACTACAATCCTTATCGAGTCGCGGAAGCGATGGAGTTTCCCGAGGAGGGCATCAACCTCACCGCGCACCTGGACCAACTCGAAAAGACCTACGTTCTCGAAGCGCTGCGTCGCACGGCAGGCAACCAGACAAATGCTGCCGAGCTCCTGCATCTCTCGGTTCGCTCACTGCGGCACCTACTCGACAAACACGGCGCACGCGGGCTGACAGCCCAAATGCGCGATGAGCGCCGTGGTCCAGAGTCCGCACCACGCCGCCGCGCCACCGACCAGGGCCCTCGCCGCCGAGCCGAAGACACGGGCGAATTCGCCGCCGGCGCCGGCGAAAGCAATTAGGAAAAACGCGCAACGTTAAATAGAACAAGTCAGGAAGAGGGGCTTGCCCCCGCTCTTAAAGTCCCTAA
>DATENQ010000215.1:0-27248 GCA_035275005.1 Pyrinomonadaceae bacterium
CAAAGGTTCGTCGCGATCGAGTTTGACTACCCGCCGCCGGAGATGGAGGCGGAGATCGTCGCGCGCGAAGGTGGCGTTGACGAAGGCACGGCGCGCGATCTGGTTTTGATTGGACAGAAGGTGCGCAACCTTCGCGGCCACGGTTTGGAAGAAGGTGTCTCGACGCGGCTACTGATCTACGCCGCACAACTCATCGCACTCGGCATTCCTCCCGTCGATGCCGCCGACGTAGCCATGTGCTCGCCTATCACGGACGATCGCGAACTGCAACGTAGCATCCGCGAAATCGTGACGACCGTGATTTAGACAATATTTCACGCAAAGGCGCAAAGAAGCAAAGTTTACTTTAAGGAGTTGATCTCCCCTTTGCTTCTTTGCGCCTTTGCGTGAGAAATTCTTAATGATGCCCGAAGCCGACGAACATCAATCTGCTGAGCGACAGTCTTTTCTGGAGCTGACGCGTAGTATCACCAGCCTGCCACTGGACCAGACGGCGGCGGTGTTGGAGACGAGTGCGGCCATTGCAGGCATATCACTGCGAGCGGGCATCGAGTTCCTGCGCGCCGCGCCCGCAGCTGCACAGGTCTTACAGCCTGCTGAGTTGCGTGCCTGGGGTGAGATGGGCAGGCGCCTTGCGATGGCTGATTACGAGACGGCTATTTCGTTCTTTATTGAAGGTGTCGAACAACTCCACAGCGTTTCACCTGAGCTTCGCCCAGCGGTCTTCGCGCTGTGTGCGCGACAGATGGCCCTCTCCACCGTCATCGGTCGAGAAACGCTTCGCGCGCTGCCGTTGCTATCCGATGAGATTGATGACGACGAACTGCTTCGCTCGATACTCGAAATCGCTACCGAGATCGCGCGCCGCTCCGCCAAACACAGCGCCGAATTTCTCAACGCGAGCAGTTCCGTCTCGCGCGAGATCAAAAACTTCAACGACGCAAACGTAACTTCCGCAGCGCTCACACTCGCCGGCGCTTTCGCATCGCGAACCGGAGGGATCGCCGCCGATGCCTGGTCCGTAATTCCCGAAGCGCTTGCCCAACTCTCAGCCGCTGACGCGAAACGTCTACTCAACAGCGCCAACACCTTTCTCGAACGCGGCGGCGGCGCTGCTCTGCACATCCTGATTGCCGGCGGCGAGATCCTGCGGCGCGCGCCGGAAATATTCGACGAATGGATCGCGCTCTTGTGGGTCGTGGCCGCGCACGGCAACGCCAGCCTCGTAGCTTTTGTGCGCAGCAGTCCCGGATTCATCCGAGTCTTAAACGCCGATGCAAACCGTGCAGCGGCACTTGAGCTTTCGCGCCGCGTGCTGGCGCTGACAAAAGAGATCGCCGCCATCGATGGCGAGGCGGCGCTCGCCTGTTTTCGCTCGAGCGCTCGCGCGTTGCGCAGCGTTTCGATTGAGCAGTTTGAGCAGTGGGCGCGTCGTGGTCTGACGTCTGGTCGCACTGATTCGCGTGCGCGTCGCAGTTACTTCTCACTCGAAACGCGCGGCAGTTATGAGGCATTGCACAGTGGCAGCGCCGGTCTCGCGCTCGACTCAGTCCAACCGTTACTTCGCCTTTACATCGAAGCACTCACCGGGCGCGAAGTCGACATCGCACCGCTGGCTGCTGTGCCCGATGAAGCGCGTATCGACGATGGACGCACGATTCACCTCCCTTCTCTCGTCAACGAATTTGGCGACGAGGATCTCGATTTCCGGCTCTACAAAGTGCTCGCCGCGCACGCGGCAGGTCAGATTGAGTTTGGCACTTACGCGCGTGGCGGCATGTTGCGCCCGGCGCGATCCGCACTTGCCGCCAGGTATTCCGAAGAGAACGTTGACGCGCTCGATGCTTTCTCGCTCGCCGACGAGATCGTTCAGTTGCGCAAGGATCAAGAAGAGGCGCCGCAAATCACGCCGCCGGACGACATCGGTTATCGCGACGTGCTCAGGGTGTTTCCGATGCCGCAGCTTGCACGCCGCGTTTTTGGGACTCTCGAAAACGGGCGCATCGATCGACGATTGCGACGCACGTATCGTGGTCTAAAACGCGATCTCGATTTGATCCGCCAACATCTCAGTCGCAGCCGTCCGCGAATCACGGAGTTGCCGGGCTCTCTTGTTCCGTTTGAGCTGCTCTTTCAGGTCACGATGCTCGGCGGCGCCCGCGAAGATGCACGCATCGCTCACGGGCAGATCGTTTCGGAGCTGGAAACGATCGTCAGCGACTATCTCCTGCGCGAGCAGACAACAGTGGCTGATACGTTGATGGCAACGAGTCGTGTTTACGATCTCTTTCAAACGGTGACGCCGATCGACGATTCCGTACAGCAGGTCGAAGCGCCCGAGGATGAAACTGAGGATGATGACGATTCAGCCGCGTCTGAGCGAATGAAACAACGCCAGGCCGAACGGACGCCCGAACGCCGCGATGCGCGTGAGTTGTTCAATGCGTGGAACGATCCGTCTGCGGAAAGTGATCCGGACGAACTGACCGGAGCGGAATCGTGGTCCGATGCCGAGACTCCCGAGCAGGTGCTCGCTGAAGGCGAGGTTGCGTATAACTACGACGAGTGGGATCGCGAGTTGACTGATCACCGGCTTGGTTGGTGTCGCGTGATCGAGAAGAAGGTGAAGCACGGCGATAAGAACTTCGTCGATCAAACGAAAGAGCGTCACAAGGGCGTGATCTCGTCGATACGGCACCAGTTTCAACTGATGAAGCCGGAGAACCTGACGCGCGTGGCAAATGAGGTTGATGGCGAAGAGTTTGATCTAAACGCCGTGATCGATTTTGTAATCGACCGCCGCGCTGATGGGTTCCAATCGGAGCGGATCTATACGAAGCGGTTGCGGCGGCGGCGCGACGTGGCGGTTTCTTTCCTGTTGGACCAGTCGTCGTCGACGGCGCGGACGATTGGTCGTCATCCGTTACAGCCGTACACGCGACCTGGGCGCAGGATCATCGAGATCGAAAAAGAGGGTCTGGTGCTGATGAGCGAGGCACTCGAAGCTGTCGGGGATGTCTATTCGATTAACGGGTTCACTTCCGAGGGTCGCCGGAATGTGAAGTTTTACGTGGTAAAGGATTTTAACGAGAAGTACGGCGACGAAGTGAAGCGACGCATCGGTGGGATCACTTACCAGAACAACACGCGACTCGGAGCTGCGATTCGTCACGCAACGGCAAAGCTGGCGAAACAGGATGCGCGCACGCGACTCTTGATCGTGCTGTCAGACGGGCGGCCTTACGATCACGATTACGGCGATGCTCGCTACGCGCGCGAAGACACGCGCGAGGCGTTGCGACAAGCGAAGACTGAGGGGATTACGCCGTTCTGTATAACTATTGATCGGGAGTCGGAGGCTGAGCTTCGCGATCTTTACGGAGAGATTGGTTACACGATTATTGATGATGTGCTTTCGTTACCTGAGCGACTGCCGGGCATATATCGCCGCTTAACAACATAAGCCGCGGATTTACACAGATTTTCACGGATAAAGAAAAGAATCAGTGTAATCCGTGTAATCCGTGACTAATTATTTTCCCCAGCCTCCGCCGCCCGGGGTTTCGATGCGGATTCGATCGCCGGGTTTTAGTTCGTGAGAGCCTTTGGAGGGGAGTTTTGATTTCTTATTGAGTGTGTTGACGCCGGGTGCGCCGTCCTCGCCGCCGCACAATCCATACGGTCCACGCTTGCGGCGATCGCACAGCAGCGACATGCGCGATGGGACGAGTGCTTCGATCTCGCGCACGACACCGTCGCCACCGCGCTGCTTGCCTGTTCCGCCCGAACCTTTACGTAAGCGATACTCGCGCACACGTAGAGGATAGGCGTACTCGAGTGCTTCCGCGGGCGTGTTGAGACTGTTAGTCATGTGCGTGTGTACGCCGCTCATGCCGTCGGCGCTTGGGCGCGCTCCCATGCCGCCCGCAACAGTTTCGTAGTAAGAAAATTCCTGGCCGGTGCGCGTGTCGATGCCACCGATGGTGAGGTTGTTCATCGTTCCCTGGCTCGCAGCAGGGATTCGATCGGGAAGTGCCTGGGCCAATGCTTTGAACAGAACATCGACGATGCGTTGCGATGTTTCGACGTTACCTCCCGCGACTGAAGCTGGCGGGTTTGCATTGACGACCGTGCCGCGCGGCGCTATGACTTCGATAGGCTCCATCAATCCCGCACTCGCCGGCACTTCACCACTAATCAAACAACGAAAGACGTAAGACACTGCTGACACGGTGATTGCTTCGACTGCGTTGATCGCGCCGGTAACCTGCGGCGCGCTGCCGTTGAAGTCAACGACAGCACGTTCGCCTTTGATCCTGATGCGTACTTTAATCGGAACTAAACGATCGTCGACTCCGTCGTCATCCAATGCGTCTTCCGCTTCGTAAGAGCCGTCAGGAATCGAAGCAATCGTATAACGCATCAGCCGCGCAGAGTAGTCGATCAATTGTGAAGCATACTCTGTTGTTTCGCGTTCACCACGCCGTTCGATGATCTCGAGCAGACGTGCGGCGCCCGTTTTCAACGAGCCAATCTGAGCATCGAAATCACCGCGGCGTTCGACGTTTCCTCGGACGTTTGCGAGCAGCAAGCGCATCGTGTCCGCGTCGAGCTCGCCGCTTCGTACGAGGCGAATCGGCGGGATGCGTATTCCTTCGCCGTAGATGTCGGTTGCGAGTCCCATCGATCCCGGCGTCGCGCCGCCGATATCTGCGTGATGCGCGCGGTTCGCGACATAAAAGAGCGTCTGCTTTCCACTGACAACCGGCATCACGAGCGTCACGTCCGGCAAATGCGTACCACCCGCAAATGGATCATTCAGCGCAACCACATCGCCCGGCGCGATCTCGATCTCTGCGAGCGCGGCAGCAACGGCCATCGGCATCGATCCGAGATGCACCGGCATGTGATCGCCCTGCGCAATCACGCGCCCATCTGCATCGAAGACGGCACAGGAATAATCACGTCGCTCTTTGATGTTTGGTGAAAACGCAGTGCGGCGCAGCGCGACTCCCATCTCCTCCGCTACTGAAGTGAAAAGCGCGCGATAGATCTCCAGGGTTGTCGGATCGAAGTTTTTCATTTCAACTCGATTAGCAAATTGCCGAATTCATCAATTCGTGCTTTCGCATAAGCGTCAATCAGCGTTGTGGCTGAATACTCCGTGACAATGCAAGGCGTTTGCAGTTTTGTATTCGCGAAGAGCTCGTCTCGCTTGTAGAGCGCAACACTCATTTTGCGCCCGCCGAGATGCGCGGTTAGGTTCCCGTGCGGCTTGTTTTTGCCAGTCTCAATCTTTCTTTCCGGCAACTTCTCAACCAGGCCGAACGATCGCAGTCGCGCACTGACGATCTCGATCTCGCTCTGTTCCTGCGCGTAACCATAACGCTCGCGGTGCGCGCGATGGAATTCCGCCGCGAGATCTCCGGTCGTGTTCCTCACTTCCAACTCGAACGACTGCCCGCGATAACGCATCGCTAACGAACGCTCGTGACGTTGCTTCGAACGAGGAAAACCCTCAGCACGTAGCAACGCCGCTGCGTCTCTTTCCAGTTGCGCAAAAACTTTCCCGAGCCGCGATGTGCCTTGGGATCGATAGGTAAACATCACCGTGCGGCTCTGGTCCTTAATCACGTCGGCAACTAAAACGCCAACTGCTGACAGCGCGCCCGGCGCTGTCGGCGCGATGATCGTGGGTATGCGAAGCGCACGTGCAAGATCGACGGCGTGCAAGCCACCGGCGCCGCCAAACGGCAAGAGGGCGAACTGTCGTGGATCGTGACCGCGCTCCACCGAAATATGTCGTAGAGCGCGCTCCATGTTTGTGTTTGCTACTGAAAGAACCCCGTCGGCTGCGGCGGTCACGCTGATACGTTTGCCGGAGACTCTACTTAAGTCGCTTGCAAGCGCGGTCATGGCCTGGCGCGCGCGCGCCTCGTCCAGTTTGAATTCTCCACCCAACAACCCGCTGCCGCCGAAATGTCCCAACACAACGTGAGCATCAGTCACCGTCGGCAACAACGAACGTCCATAACAAGCCGGCCCCGGATCGGCGCCCGCTGACTCCGGACCGACGCGCAGCGAACCACCTTCGTCGACACGCGCAATCGATCCGCCACCCGCACCGACCGTGTGAATGTCCATCACTGAAACCGCCACCGGTAACCCCGCCACCGTCGCTTCGTTCGTGGTGCGAATCGCGCCGCTGTCGCACAGCGCCACATCGGTTGACGTGCCGCCCATGTCAAACGTGATCACGTTTTGAATTCCGGCAGATTGCGCCGCGCGCAAAGCACCGACGACACCACCAGAAGGCCCGGACAGGATCGTGCGCACCGGCTCAATCACCGCCACATCCGCAGAGATGCTGCCACCGGACGATTGCATGACGCGCAGATTGAGCCTTTCCGTGCCCGTTTCAGACAGACGTTTTAGATAACGGCCCATCAACGGTTGCAGATAAGCATTGATTACTACTGTAGACGTGCGTTCGTATTCGCGATATTCGGGAAGAATCCGACTCGAAATCGACAACGGCACGTCGAGCGAAGCCAGCGCGGACGCGATGCGCTCCTCATGTTCCGGATGCAGGAAGGAAAACAAAAGCGAGATTGCTATCGCTTCAACACCAGAGCGCTCCAGTTTCTTTACTAGCGCGGCGAGCTCACGTTCATCGAGCGGCTCGAGCACTCCTCCCGACGCAATCACGCGCTCCCCAATCCCCAACCTGAGCTCGTCGACAACAAGAGGCTGCTGCTTTATCGCGTTGAGGTTATAGAGCTCAGGCCGCGCCTGGCGACCGATCACGAGTACATCCTCGAAGCCTTTGGTTGTGACTAAAGCGATGCGTGCGCCCCGACGCTGCAGCAAAGCGTTGGTGCCGACAGTCGTGCCGTGTACGACTTCGACCCGATTGAGTCGCGCTCCGGTCTCGTCGCAGATACGCGTGAGTCCCTGTTGAATCGCCAGCGAAGGATCGGCAGGAGTTGAAGGAAGCTTGAAGAGGTTGAAACGTCCGTCTCGCTCGAAGACGAAATCTGTGAACGTGCCGCCAGTGTCGACACCGATGCGTATGAGTTGTCTACTGGCCAACCGTTACCCAGCACTCACTTTCATTCGAAGCACGGATTGCATCCAGCACGAGCTGCACTCGATAGCCATCTTCAAAAGTCGCGGCGTCTTTGACAGTTGTTTTGCCCGCCCGCATCGCTTCGACGATAGCGACTGAAAACGCGGTGAAGCCCCTGGACCAACTTCCCTCGCGCATGCCCTGCGCCATGTGGTCCTGGTCCACCTGCACCGGACGCCAGGCGCCGGCGCCGGTCGGCGAACGCCACAGTTCACCGGTCTCCTCGACCATCAACGCGCCCTTCGTGCCGTAGATCTCGAGCCGGTTCTCATACTTTCCGGATTCAACAACTGAAATCGAAGCCGCGCCCGTTGTATCTTTCGTGTGTGTACCATCGGCGAAGCGGAACAGAAGTTTTGCTTCGTCATCGGTAGTGACATCGCGCATGCCGCCGTTGGATTTATCAGGACGCTGCTTGATGTGAGTCGTCAACATGCCGAGCACCTTCGTCACTTCAGTGCTCAACATCCAGCGGAACGAATCCACGACGTGCGATCCGATGGCGCCCAAAGCACCGCCACCCATCGCTTCATCCGACCACCAGTCCCATGCGCGATCGGCGAGGCTGCGATAGTCAGAACGAAACACGTAATTGCAATGACGCACAGCGCCAATCGCTCCGGTTTCCAACATGCCCCGCATCACGCGCCGGCTGTTTAGAAAACGCAGCTCGTGATCGATCAAGGCGAGCACCCCGGCAGACTTTGCCTTCTCGACCATGCGTGCAGCTTCGCCGGCATTTAGCGCCATCGGCTTTTCGCACAGCACTGCTTTGCGTTGCCCGAGTGCGGCGAGAGTTATCTCCATGTGGGTGGACGGAGGCGTGACGATGCTGACGAGGTCGACGTCGTTGTGTGTGACGAGCTCCTGCCAGTCGTTGGCGACGTGTTCGATGCCAAACTCTTTAGCGATGGCCGCAGCGCGCTCTCGATTGCGACTCGCAATGGCAACAATCTTCGCGCCCATGCAATCGCGGAAACCCGGGATTTGGGTGGTGCGGGCAAACCCCGTCCCGATAATTCCGATTCCAACCGGTGACTTCTTCATGGCGGTATTATTTAGCCACAGAATTACACCGATTGCACAGATAAAATTAATTGTCGCGCCCGGCGAGGCGCGCGACCATGTGTACAAGCTGGCTGGCGCCGATGGGTTTGGCGATGTGCATTTGATAGCCTGCCGCGAGCGCCTGGCGACGATCGACGTCCCGGGCATACGCCGTCAGAGCTGCCGCTGGTGTTTCACCGCCTTTGTCTCGCGGAAGCGAGCGCACCTTGCCGATGAAGCTGTAACCATCTTCATCCGGCATCGCGATGTCGCTCAGGATCACATCCGGCTTCCATTCGGCGAGCTTCGCCAGCGCCTCGGTTACAGTCGTGCAGGCAGTCACTTCAGCTCCGGTGCGCGTGATCACGGTGCTGATGATCTCGCGTGCTTCCGGTTCATCGTCAACCAGCAAAACACGCAGACCATCGAGTGAACGAAACTCGAGAGCGGCCATCTCACCGCTTTGGGCTACCGCGACCTCGCTGCGATCGGCCAGTAGCGGGAACGTCGCTGAAAAAGTGGCGCCCTGGTTGACGCCGTCACTCTGCGCTGAAACTGTGCCGCCGTGGAGCTCGACGAGATGTCTCACGATCGCCAGTCCCAGTCCTAACCCGCCAAAGCTGCGTGTCGTGGAACTATCAGCCTGCCGAAATCGATCGAACACACGCGGCAGAAACTCCGCATCGATCCCCTGACCCGTATCTTTAACCGTCACGCGCGCATCGGTTCCATCCTGTTCGACGCGAACATAGATCCGTCCGCCGTTCGGAGTGAACTTCACCGCGTTTGATAAGAGATTCCAGATGATTTGATGAAGCCGCGCAGAGTCGGCACAAATCGCTCCGAGTCCGGGTTCGGCCCAGTAATCCAACAGGATGCCCTTCGCATCAGCCGCCGGACGAACGACGTTGATCGCAGCCCGCGCTACCGAAGTGATGTCCAACGGCCTGACATCGAGATTGAGCTTGCCTGACACAATACGCGAGACGTCGAGCAGATCGTCGATGAGCTGCGCCTGGACGCGCGCGTTCCGATCGATCGCTTCGAGCCCCTGATTCAAAACCTTTTCATCACGTCTCGCTTCGCGCAGCACACTGGACCAACCAAGCAGCGAAGTTAACGGTGTGCGCAATTCGTGCGAAAGCGTGGCGAGAAACTCGTCCTTGATTCGATTCGCCGCTTCAGCTTCACTGCGGGCGCGTTCAGCGCGAAGCAGCAACTGCTCGCGCGCTTCTTCCGAGCGTTGCAGGTCGCTGATGTATTTCGAGAGCTCCTCGACGTGCAGTCGCGCCGCTTCGGTCTGTTTGATCGAAACCTCGATGTTTTTAAGGTAGGTTTGATAGGTGAAAGCGATTACAAGAATTATTGGCGCGGTCGCGACTACCGCATAAAAGCCATATCGTTCGATTAGAATTGCGATGATGCCGGCCGCAGACGCGCCCGCGAAGAAAGTCACCGAAGTCCATAGATAATAAGTGCGCCAGGTGTTCCAAACGGATTCGTTGTTTTTGCTCGCCTTCTCGATTGCAACCAGCATGCTATTGGCGATGTACTGAACGAAACTCATTACGCAGATCGCGTAAAAGAACTTTTGCGAGATACCGTTAGCGGTAAGACGTGCGGGTGGACCAAAGATCAGGTTCAGAGCTGTCGACGTAAAAAACGTACTGATGGCAAGAATCGAGGAGTTTAAGAGGAATACTCGCGGCTTTTTGCTGATAATTATCGTCACGGCAAAACCTTCCAGCCAGGAAAGCAGGATCGCCGCAGCCCCGCCGTACATCAGCATTCCCAGAAAAACAAACGTGTCCGCAACTGTAATGCGTCCACTGACTCGCGGAATGCGGATCGCGATGAGGGAGCTCGCCATCACCATCAAACAGAGGAAGAAAAAGCGAGCATCGAGCTTATCGAAGGGCAAGTAATAGATCGAGATAAGCGCGATTGTTACTCCCGTAATCATGAGCGACCACACATAAACTTGCCCGAAGTGAAGTCGATTAATATTTACTTCTGCAGCGCTCATTTGTGCCACCTCGTAACGCAGAATACACCGATTACACAGATCAACTTGATCTGTGTAATCGGTATAAAGCTTGTTGTCAGTTTAATAATCCAGGCAGTCAGTGCCACTGTCAGACGTCGCCAACATGGATGAACCGCTTTCGCCGTTAAGCATTGCGGACTGCGCAGTCGTCACGAGATCGCCCGTGACAACTCCGTCTCCGGTAACAACACCATCGCCGGTGACAACACCATCGCTCAAGAAACTATTCTCGGTCAAGAGATCCTGAAACAGTAGATTGACGGCCAGGAAGGCTGCGCCGTCTCCCGTTACAACACCATAACTCGTAAGGACATGATCGCCGGTAACTACCCCGTTGGAAAAGAACGACGAATCGAGCATCAACACGCTATCACCTGTGACGACGCCGCTCCCGAGCAGATATCCCGGAGCGTAAACGCGTTGATATTTCGTGATCAGATCCGTGCCGGTGGCGTAGGTGTAATTGAGAACGACGCCGCGCGACCACGTGAACGTGTAATTCGCGATCGTTGTCTGAGCCGCAGGCGGAACGCTGACTATGAGCAACGGCGAGCCAACAGCCGTCGTAGCGCTCAAGTTTGTCCGCACCAGTTGGGCCAATTGGACCGCGCCGGCGGTGTTTAATTGACCGGCGCCCTGCTCCAGCATGTTGAAGCCGGCGATAGGTTGCGCAGTGTACATCAACAACAGCTTCACCAGATTCGGCGTCAGACTCGGATTAGCCTGTAACATCAGCGCTGCGGTTCCCGCCGCAACCGGAGTAGCCATTGAAGTACCGCTCAAGTACATCATCTTGCGCGTGTCTGCCCCACTGACGCCTGCATCCAACGACGGATTTTGGTCAATGAGGTAATTATCTTCCGACTCTGCTTCGATCAGTTTGTTGCCAGGCGCAATCAGATCGGGCTTGATCAAGTTGTCGTAATGTCTAACACCTTGTTCATCGATACTAAAGCTGCGCGTAGGACCGCGAGAGCTGAATGAAGCAACAACGTCGTCGTAACGTTCGTCCGTGCCGAATGTATTTGACGCTCCGACGGTAATCGCGGAAGGCTCGTTACCTGGCGAGTGGACGTGCCCGTAGAGTTTGTTACCGTCGCTGTCCCTGCCGTTGTTTCCGGCGGCGGCAAAGACGACTACGCCCGCGTCGACCAGTCTGCGCACGGCGCGACAAACCGGATCGTTTCGATAAGAGTCAACGGCCGGCATGCCGAGACTCATGTTGACTATGCGAATGTTGTAAATGCTTCGATTCGTGGCGACCCAATCGAGCGCGCGCAGGACATAGGCAGTAGTGCCGACTCCTTCAGAGTTCAACACACGCAGGTTGATCAGTTTTGCGTTGGGAGCAATACCGACGTACTCACCATTTGAGATGCGCCCGTTTCCCGCGGCGAGTGAAGCCACGTGAGTTCCGTGTCCGTAAGGATCGTCAATGCGACCTTCGCCGGTAAAATCTTCGCTATAGACCACGCGAACGTTATTCGACTTGTCGAGAAACGAGCGATGGTTGGTGTCCATTCCGGAGTCGAGCACGGCGATGCCGATACCGGAGCCGTCGAGTGCGGTGTTGCCGTTCGGGTCAACTGGACCACGTGCCAGATCGGCGCCGGTAGTGCGCGCGACATGTCCCATCGAACGAACGTCGCGGTTCAAAGAAACGTAGGAAACGTCGCTGCGCCTGGCGAGGTTTACGGCGGCCTGCGCGGGCAGCGTAGCGACACGTACCGCGAAGTTTTTGAACTTGCGGATGTTGCTTCCGCCTGAGTATTCAATCGTCGAATCGATTGATGTGTCGGCGGAGATTGCTGGTTGAATAATCACACGGACGAAATCCGCGCCCTTGCCATCCGTGACTTTTTTGAGGATGTCTTTCGAGACCTTTCGTTCCGGGTGGCTACTGCCGTCGGATTCAGCGCGTGACCCTGGCTCGAAGACAAACAACGTCAAAAACAGGAGTGAGATAAGACTACTCCAGAGGATCGGGTAAATAAAACGCTTCATTTGTAACTCCGGGAAACTTGTGAGTAGTTTCACCCTCGGCTGCTAAGTTTCAGTCAGCGGTGAATGAAGGAGGTCTAAACCAGGGCAAATCTTTCACACACCCATTTGTCGGGGGGCAGGAAGTCTAACAGAGAGTAAAAAGAGGTTCAACACTCAAACAGCTGTGGAAATGTGGAGTTTTCGTGTCGGACAAATCGGCCATGTAGGCCAAATTTCTTAGGGTTTTAGGCTAAATAGGTATCATTTCAACACTTTGAGCTGTTCCCTTCAGCGGAGGTTCCATTGTCTGACAGAGGTCCACACCTTATCCCATGAGAGCGTCAAGCTGGCTGCTACCAAGCAAACTTTTGAGAAACAATCATGGCAAAGTCCCTCACCTCCCGTCGCCCTTAGTAATTCACCCGACCAAGTTTCGCCAACCTATCTGTTTCTGTGGAGGTTTTTATGAAATCAGTTTTGTGCGTTGTTGCCGCTTTGCTCATGTTCAGTAGCGCTCACGCGGCAACGGTGCCGGCGGGCTTTACGGACTCGCTGGTGGCCGGTGGTCTAAGTAATCCGACGGCCATGGCCCTTGCGCCTGACGGTCGTATTTTTGTTTGCGAACAGACTGGGGCGCTGCGCGTGATCAAGAACGGCGCTTTATTGCCCACTCCGTTTCTGACAGTCACTGTTAACTCATCCGGCGAACGCGGCTTGCTTGGCATCGCTTTCGATCCAAACTTTGTTTCCAATCAACTGGTCTACATTTACTACACTGCCACCACACCAACAATTCACAATCGTATCAGCCGTTTCACAGCCTCCGGCGACGTCGCCCTGGGCGGTAGCGAGGTGATCGTGATGGACCTCCCGAATCTGAGCACCGCCACCAATCACAACGGCGGCGCACTGCACTTTGGACCAGACGGCCAACTCTACGTCGCCGTCGGCGACAACGCTAATGGCGCTAACGCGCAATCGCTATCAACGCGTCTCGGCAAGATGCTGCGCATCACTGCAACGGGCGCTATTCCGTCAGACAATCCATTTTTCAACCAGGCCACCGGAGACAACCGCGCCATCTGGGCCCTGGGCGTACGCAATCCGTTTACGTTTTCTTTTCAGGCGGGCGTGGGTCGCATGTTCATCAACGACGTCGGTGAGAATACGTGGGAAGAAATTAACGACGGCATCGCGGGCTCGAATTATGGTTGGCCCACGTGCGAAGGTTTTTGCAATCCGCCGAATCCAAACTTTCGCGATCCGATTTTTGCTTACATGAATGATCCTTCGACGTGCGCCATCACGGGCGGAGCTTTTTACAATCCACAGATCGTTCAGTTTCCACCAAACTTTGTCGGCAGATATTTCTTCGCAGACTTCTGCGGCGGTTGGATCAGGACGCTCGATCCCGCGAATGGAAATGCTGTGGCTGACTTCGCGACTGGTATTTCGTCCCCAGTGGATCTGAAGGTGTCGCCCGATGGGTTTCTTTATTATCTGGCGCGCGGTGCGGGGTCGGTTAATCGAATCGGAGTTGCCGCGGCCGGCGATAACACTGCACCGACTGTTTCGATCACCAATCCGGCGAACGGCGGGATCGTTGCGCGCAAAGCAACCATCACCATCACGGCGACCGCCAGCGACAACGTCGGCGTCACGCGCGTTGACTTCCTCGTGAATGGCGCGCTTCAGTGCAGCGACACCACTGCGCCTTATAGTTGTAGTTGGAAAGTGCCGGGTGCGATGAATAAGACTCATCAACTTCAGGCACGTGCGTTTGACCAGGCTGGCAATGTAGGCACAGCGAGCATCCAGGTCACTGCGCGGTAGCAACTCTCTTAACCACAAAGACACGAAGACACAAACTCACTTTGAGCTTCGTGTCTTTGTGTCTTCGTGGTGAAATTCTACCGTGCGACGACGATGCTTCGCTCCGAGGCCCACTGCATGATGTTTCGTCGCTCGATGGTGGCCGCCATCAAGTCAGGAAATACATCGGGGGAACAGGCGAAGCACGGAACTCCGAAGGCAGCCAGCTTGCCGGCGAGGTGCTGATTGAAACCAGCAGCACCTTTGTCATCAAGCGCCAGCAGCGTAATCAGTTGGACACCAGAGCTCACCAGCGTTGCTGCCCGCTTCAACATTTCTTCCTCTTTTCCACCTTCGAACAGATCAGTGATCAGCACAAGTATCGTATCCGACGGTTCCCTCACCAGGCTCTGCGTGTACGCGAGTGCACGATTTATGTCGGTGCCACCGCCCAACTGCGTGCCGAACAATACTTCGACCGGATCTTCGAGTAGCTCCGTAAGATCGACCACCGACGTATCAAACACCACAAGCGAAGTTCTGACTGAACGGATCGACGCCAACACCGCCGCCATGATGCTTGAATAGACCACGGAACCCGCCATCGAGCCGCTCTGGTCCACACACAAAATAATGTCGCGTAAGGCCGACGTGCGACGTCCATAACCAAGCCGTGTTTCAGGAATGATGGTTTTGTACTCCGGCTGATAATGCTTGAGGTTCGCACGAATGGTGCGCTCCCAATTGATCTCGTTGTGACGCGGGCGGCGATTCTTTACCGAACGATTCAAGCTGCCGGTGACTGCCTGCCGCAGTGGGTTCGCCAATTTGCGTTCGAGCTCATCTACAACTTTGCGCACTACCATGCGCGCGGTCTCTTTGGTCTTGTTTGGCATCACGCGGCTGAGCGATAGCAGCGTTGCCACCAAATGCACATCGGGCTCGACGGCCTCGAGCATTTCCGGTTCCAGCAGCATCTGCTTGAGTCCGAGTCGTTCGAGTGCGTCCTGTTGCATGATGCGTACAACCGGGTTCGGAAAGTAAGTTCTGATGTCGCCCAGCCAGCGGGCGATCTTCGGTGAGGATCCACTGAGGCTGCCGCTGCGCTCCGAGTCGTACAAAGCCTCCAGTGCGTGGTCCATACGTAGATCGAGACCAGCCGGTTGGTATCCCGTGCCCTCGTTGTCGTTAGCACCCAATATCAAGCGCCAGCGGCGCAGTTGTTCTTCGTCTGCACTCATGTGTATGCGTACAAAAATTTCCGTCGCGTTATTGTAGGGGTGGCCCTCCGTGGCCACCCGAGCCTACCGGTATTCGAGACCGAGAATTTGGGCCACCAGTGGTAAAACCTTGCGCGCGCGATCTTCGTCCAATGTTGTAGAGGTGATCGAAGAACGGGTTGCACCTCCCCCCGCACCGCGCCGGGCTAGGGCGCCGATCTGGCTCCGCTCCGGCGCCTCGAAAGTCGAGAAGGTACGTCGCAATAGCGGCAGTAGCTGCGGAAACACCTCGGTCTTCACTGAACGCACCCAGTCATTCAATATGTGCCAGAGCTCTTCGTTATGCAGGAGTATTAACCCACTGCCACGAAGAAAACCGTCGATCCAGGCCATCGATTGCACCGGCTCGACTGCGGGTGCAATCGCCAGGCCCATTCGCCGTTCAGCTTCTTTGCCTTCCAGCAGCTTTTGATCGAAGAGCAGACGACAACACCGGCCCGCGATCAATCCATGCAGATTCACCTGGTCCAGGAGTTGGTTCAGCACACCATTCCAGGCTGAGATCAAATCGGAGTCCTGAAGAGTCAACAGCGCGCTGTGCACCTTCACCAACCGGTCATACATCTCTTCAGCGGCCTCGTCGTTGAGCGCCGAACATGCATTGGGCATCCCGATGACGATGCGAGTTACGAGCCCATCAACAACCTGTTGGACCATCGCTGTATCAGTCTGCCGCACATTGCCGTATCGCAACACGCCGGCGAGGGAAGGCAACGCCTCCATCGCATGAGGAATATCGTTCGAAAGGGCCGCGACTTGCTCCAGCCGCGTCATGATGTGATCGATAGCCTCGGGCAAGTCGGCAAGCAATGCGTCTTCGACCAACGCTGTCAATGCCGGCAGTTCCTCCAAACGATCTGCTTCGAACCGGGCATAGGCACTGGCCGCAGTGGAAACAGTGTTGCCCCAGATGTTGGCCTCGATCACAGCAACCGCAAAATCGGGTTGCCACTGGAGTCGCCACAACTCGCGAAAAGTTCCTTTGCCGGTCGCACGTTCCGTCGTGCCCCAGGAAATGTTGAGCAAACGCAGGCGATGCAACAATCGGCTGCGGTCGAGATCATTTGGCTTACGCAGGTCGAGATCACGTACCTGCTGAGTGGCTTCGGGTGGCAAACGCAATCGTTTCTGTTCGCGTTGCAGGTCTTGCTGTAGCGGTAAGCTCGGTGTTGTTTCGGGGACCTGGCCCAGGAGCTCGCTAACGATTAGCTTCTCTGCGATCAACTGCATCGGCGTGTCGTCGCCGAAACAGAACACCGCTCGCACAGCGTCGTTAAATTCAGAGAGGCCCGGAACCGGTCTGTCGCGGAGGGCAGCCAGTGAGTGACCAAGGCGGACAGCTTCGATGACACTCGCAGATGAAGCGTCAAGATCCTGCCCGCGCAGCAACTGCGCCACGCGGATCATCCAGCGCACCGTTACACCGTCAGGCGCGGACCACAGATGTTGGTAATAACCCGGCGATTCGACTCCCGCGCCATAGCCACTCCAATAAGTTAGTCTGCCCATGGTCCATGGCACCCACGTGGCACTGACTTTGACCTTTGCCAATCCTTTCAGCAATGCTGTATCGACTTTCGCGGGAGGCATTGTTTGCAACACCGGGGCATGCCACGCGCCGCAAACGACCGCGATCTTTTCAAATCCCTCGCGCTCTGCCGCCCGGATGCTTTGGCGCATGTAGGCTTCGCGCAATTCTTCGCGACGATCGGTCGCTGGTTCGTCGTCGAGTTTTCCGACCTCTTCTCGCAGAGCAGACATCAGCTCCAGGATCGCTTTGAACGACTCGGTGCTGTCGCGTCGCTGTTCGATCATGTGCTCCCACCAACGCTCACTGTCGTTGTATCCGGAAGCCTCGGCAATCCAGCGCAACGGATCCTGACGAATCTCTACAGGAGACTTCGACTCATCGCTTTCAAGTGCAAACTGATGAGACTGCGGCAGGTCGATGAACCGCACCGGGACGTTGTGGGCCAGACCATACTGAATTGCCTGCCATTCCGGTGAGAACTCAGCAAACGGATAATAAACAGCTTGCTTTGGTTCGTTCGGCAGATAGATCAGCAACGCTACCGGCGGACTCATCTGAGCGTCAGCCGCAAGCGCAATCAAGTCGTTCGCATCGGGCGGGCCTTCGATCAGAATTACGTCCGGATCCTGCGCGCGCAGCGCATCGCAAAGGCTGCGTGCCGAGCCCGGACCGTGATGCCTGATACCGAAGACAGTTACGCTCATGACTCTCGACAGGCGCGGTATAAATCCTTCCAACCGTCGCGCTCTTTCACGACAGTCTCCAAATACTCGTGCCACACCACGCGATCCTGTACCGGATCTCTAACGACGGCGCCGACGACGCTTGAAGCAAGATCCGGTGCACGCAGGCGCCCGTCGCCAAAGTGCGCAGCGAGTGATAAACCGTTATTGATTACCGAAATTGCCTCGGCGGTACTAAGCGTGCCGCTCGGCGATTTGAGCTTTGTCTTGCCGTCGAGTGTTACTCCGCTGCGCAACTCTCGAAACACTGTCACCACGCGACGGATCTCTTCGAGCGCCGGCGGTTCTGCCGGCAACTCAAGCGAGCGGCCAATCTGTTCCACGCGACGCTCTACAATCTCAACTTCTTCTTCGAGCGTTTCGGGCAATGGCAGTACGACCGTGTTGAAGCGACGCTTCAAAGCACTCGACAGCTCGTTGACGCCTCGATCGCGATTGTTCGCAGTAGCGATCAGATTGAACCCTTTCACCGCCTGCACTTCACTGTTCAGCTCGGGAATCGGCAACGACTTTTCAGACAGAATCGAGATCAACGTGTCCTGCACGTCGGAAGGAATTCGTGTTAGTTCTTCAACGCGCGCAATCTTGCCGGACTGCATTGCAAGTTTGACTGGACCAGGAACTAACGCGTTTACTGAAGGCCCCTCAGCCAACAGTCGCGCATAGTTCCAACCATAGCGGATCGACTCTTCGGTAGTGCCTGCCGTGCCCTGCACGACGAGGGTCGAGTCTCCGGAAATGGCTGCGGCCAGATGTTCTGAAAGCCACGTCTTGGCAGTCCCGGGCACGCCCAGCAGAAGCAGGGCGCGATCAGTTGCGAGTGTAGCGATGGCAATTTCGATAGTCCGGGGACTGCCGATGTATTTCGGCGTGACTTCGAACTCGTTATCAAGCTTGCCACCAAGAACATATTTCGCAACCGCCCACGGCGACAGTTGCCAGTTTGGTGGACGCGGTCGCGAGTCAGCACGTCCGAGCTCGTGCAGTTCTTCGGCAAATTGTTGTTCAGCGTGTTCACGCAAAACTGCGCTCATGATGTTTGTTCCTTTTCAGAGATTGCACGATGCATATCGCGACGAAATGCGAGCAGCGATTGAAAAACGTCGACACCTTTGGACCAGCCTGGCCATGACTCAGACTCCAACGGCCACGCCAGTGAAAGCTCATCATACAAATCAGGTGAAACATGCATGGCAAAGTGTTTCAGAGAGATTTTAGTTTGCCAGTCTACAATATTGTCTTTGCCTTGATTGATACGTTTCTTAACGCTATTCACGACGGCTCGGCTCAACTGGTCGCTCCATAGGCTGCGATGGCCGATTAGCAAATGGAAAGCTGGATGACCATCGCTCAGCCCATCGGAAACAGCTTTGAGCGCACGCAGACTCAAAACTTCGAGGCGAGTGGCTGGAAGGTAAGGGACGAGCTCAAGCAACGGAGCCTTTTTCGGATCGCTGGCAGTGAATGAAATCAGCGCCTCGACCCACTCAGGCTCTTTATCTCTCCGAGCAGCTGCAACGAACCCCGCCGCAAACGACTCTTGCCATTCGCTCTCTTCACCGGCACGAATAATTTCGATCGGAGTTTTCTTCCAGAGCTCGCTCCAGTGAGTGATTGGAATGAGTGAGATCAACTCTTTCAACGCCCATCCCTTCGCGCCCATTGATTGAGCCGCATTGCGAGGTGGATTATCGATCTCGATATCGTTTGCTTTGAGCCACGCGATCGGATCCTCAGGCAGCGTGGCTTCGATACGGGCTTTCCCGATCAACGGCTTCTTAAAACTCACCACCTGATTCGCGAGCTGTTTCAGGCGTCGCGAGAACTCTGAATCTGCCAGCCCGGCGAGCATCACACGCGCTGCACGACGCACTTCCACGCCGCGATCGTGAAGCAATTCGTTGAGAAACGGCTCATCACTTGAACTCAAACCAGTTGCGAGCTTCTCGAGAAATCCAACCCGATCCCTTACCGGTTCCTGCGACCACGTTCTTGCGAGGAATTCGCGGGCCCTGGCTGGCTCAACGCTCCGCAAACGCTCAAGCAGCAGCAATCGCTCCTCGCGGCTGCCGGTTTCCCACACATCCTTGTCTTCTCTTCGAATCGCGTAAGTCCATTCGGGATTCTGCGCCGCCAGCCACTCGCCGCGCCGGCCCAACACTGCCACAACCATGCCGCGCAACGATGGTTCCATGCGTCCGAAATCCAGCAATGCCGGCAGATGTTCTTCGGGAACACGCTTGTTTGCTCTCTGCATCGCCGCCAACCATTCCGGTAACACCGCCCTAAATTCTCCCTCCAGCATCAATGCGAGGTGTTGACCCGTCGCGGAGCTGCCGCGGCTCATTTCGTCGTCACGATGGGCTTCAGGCAACGGCTGCGTATCAGTTGTCGGCGTTACGCCGGCACTGCGGTAAAGCGCTACGACCGAAGCCGCGCTCAATAACGAGCCTTCGCGATCTGTGTTGCTGATTTGAGCAAGCAATCTTCCCAACTCATCCTCGCTCGCAGCGAGTTTGAATTCACGTTGCTCGGTACCAATAACGGCAGTTGCCAGAATTTCGTCCCAGGTCTGCATCGATTAGGATTGAAGTTCCACGTGTCTGCCATCAGCCCACGCGCTGATGGGCAAAAGTGATCGCCCGTTCCACTCACCAAAAATCGTGATCGGATAACCGCCACTCAGCGCTATCAGCTTCCAACCGGAACTTGATTCGATCTTCAGTGACAAGAGCCGGTCATTGCTATCTCGAGCGAACCATCGCTCGTTGCGATGCACTGGCACAACTGTCTGGAGTGGCGCTGGAATCGCATCGATCCATGGATTGAGCGCAAGCACACCGGCGTAAGTCGTCAACAACTCGTCGCTGGTTGGATAACCCGAGAGCTCTTTGAGCGGCCGCGTGGTGTTGGCGCGGTTTTTGAGAGCAGCACGCAACGGATAATTGCCTGGATAAAATATCAACTCTGCTTCGGTTGTGGTCCCTGGAAGAAAACTCAAGGCGAGGTTTTGGCCCGGCGCAGCAAACTCCAAAACCAGCGCGCCCTTACCAGTGTGTTGGCCCCAAAGCCAGGTGCGGCGCACGCGTAGTCCTTCGTCGCCGCTGGTGCGTTGGCCCAGCACGAGCCATTCATCAGAGACGACGTTCTCCTCCGGCAGCTCTTCTTCCTTAACACTCCAACCGATCGCGTTGCGCACGTCTGACTGGGTTGCGGCAGGCAGTGTTTCAATACGTTCGAAGGCTTTCAAGAGCAGGAAGAGTGAGCTCACTTGCATCAACAACTGTTCGATCCAATCATCGCCGGCGTGCGTTACTCGCGACAAGTCGCGCACTCGTCGCGCAGCTCCCGGAGCCTGCGCATCGATCAAACGAGCGGCCATCTGTTCCCAGTAATCAAAGGAGCGCGTTTGTGCAGCGGCCAGACCATGGCGCAACAGGTCGCGCAGCCAAAGTTCAAGCTCCTTCAAGCCGGCCACTACTTTGGCTTCGCGATCGAGTGAGCGCTTTACCCTTTGAGAAGCTCTGCGAGCGAGAGTCGCCTCGTCCGGTTCCTCCTCGGCTTTTTTCGCCGCTTCAGTTTTTCGCTGTGCTTGCTGATCGCGTTTAGACAACCACTCAGCAGCCCATGCGGGAGCGGTTGTTACCGTTTTGCCGGTTTCAGGCCCGTTTGCGACGAGCAGAAACAAACCGAGTGCGTGCTTGCAAGGAAACTTCCGACTCGGACAACTACACTTGAATGCGGGCTCGCTTAAGTCAATCACTGTTTGGTAAGGCTTGGCGCCACTACCCTGACACTCACCCCATAGCGCGCGCTCGTCCTGACCAACATTCTGCCACTTGCTCCCCGTCGCCAGGCTTCGCCCTGCCTTCGCCGAAGCGGCATCCGGCGCCAGCGCGATGATTTGTTCCGGTGAGTAGTTCATTTCTCTGCCGCAACTTTAAGAAGTGAATCGGCTTCTCGCAACCACGATTTACTCAATATTTCTTGCATGAGTTTAGTTCTGGAGCGACAATGATCGCGCTCAAAATTCGATTAGTTTCCTTTCCACTCAAGGTACAAACGGAACTCTGTGCACACCGATGATAGGTAAGGTCATCTCACATTATCGAATCGTCGGTGAAATTGGACGTGGGGCAATGGGTGTAGTGTACCTGGCCGAACATATCGTTCTCGGTCGGCGGGTAGCCATCAAGACCGCCACGAATGCAAACCACGGGAGATTTCTTCGCGAGGCTCGTGCCGCCTCAGCTTTGTCTAATCACCACATTGCAACCATTCACGATTACGGCGAGACCGACGATGGTGAACCTTATATCGTGATGGAATATGTTCGAGGCAAAACGCTGGATGCTCTGATCCGCGAAGGAAACTTAACCGTTCCCCAATGTCTACGTATCATTCGCGAAGTCGCTGAAGCACTGGACGAAGCTCACCAGCACAACATTATTCACCGCGACATCAAACCTTCGAACATCATGGTCGATAACCGTGGCGTCGTGAAGGTGCTCGACTTCGGCCTGGCAAAACAAATTGGACTCCAACCAGTCGCACCAGATACTGATTCTCACGTGCGCGATACTACAACCGGCGAGGGGTTACTGGTTGGAACACCGATGTACTTCTCACCGGAACAGGCGCTCGGCGTGGCCCTCGATTCACGCAGCGATCTTTTCTCGCTCGGCGCGGTGCTCTACGAATGTTTGGTTGGCAAGCCGGCGTTCTCTGGCGCGACACCGATGCAGATCTGTACGAAGGTGATCCGTGATAATCCTGTTCCACCTTCTCAAATCAATCTTGCAGTGTCTGACAAGCTCGAGCGCGTCGTCTTACATGCTCTGGAAAAGTCAGTCGACAAACGCTACCAATCAGCCAGTGAGCTGGCATCCGACTTACAGATACTGGAAAACACCTTTTCCAGTTCGGAATTTGATCGATTATCCGTCGATCAAACGCAGCCAATAGTCGCACCAGAAACCGTGATCATCGATCGCGGCCGCAACGTCAAACGCTTATCGCTGCTCGTTCTTGGGGCGCTCCTTGTTATCGCCAGCTCGGCGTGGTTGTTACTCAAGAAACAGCCAAAGGATCCACCGCCGGAAGCGGCACAAAAACGGCTGGGAGTCAGCGGAAACCTAACCGAGGCGGCAATATCACCTGACGGAAGATCCGTTGCATACGTTAACGATGAAGCCGGCAGGCAAAGCATTTTGCTCCGGCAAATTACGACGGGAACGGATCGCCCTTTAATTAGGCCAACCAATGCGAAATATAAGGGACTTTCATTTTCGTCCAATGGCGACTATTTGTTGTATTTGAAAACGGAAGGAGACTCTGCGGATCTGTATCGAGTTTCCACGTTCGGCGGACCCCCTCGAAAGTTGGTTACCAATGTCGACACTCCGGTAAGCTTTTCGCCTGACGGTAAGCAGTTCACCTTTGTGAGGTACTCGCCGGGTGCACACGAAACCACGCTGATAATTGCTGATGCTGACGGCAATAATGAAAGCGTAGTGAGAACACTTAAAGAACCGCAAGTCTTTAGCCGGGGCGGTTTCTATTCAAGTGGTCCTGCATGGTCGCCCGACGGAACGCTGATCGCCGTACCTGCCTACAGCGTAACTGACAAGACATACCGCGAAATATTACTTGTAAACGTCGCGGATGGAACAATGAATGTCATCAATTCCGGGCGCTGGAATAACATCGAGAAACTTGTGTGGTTGGGCGATAACAGCGGTTTCCTGATGAATGCGTCTGAAGCTAATTCTTTCGTGGTGCAAATATGGCTGGTAAATCGACAAGGAAGTGACGCCCGGCGAATCACGAAAGATCCGACTAACTACATAGGTCTAAGCGCCACCAAAGATTCCCGAGTGGTGCTGACAATGAAAAAAGAAACCGTCACTTCCGTTTGGATTCCTCCCGATGGGTCAAACTCACCAGAACAACTTTCTTCAAGTCGTCATCTTGGAGATATGGGTATTGCCTGGACCCCAGACTCCAGGCTGGTGCTTGCCTCCGACATTAATGGCGACCATAAGATTTTGACCATGGACGCGGATGGAAGTAATCAAAACCAGATAATTTATAACGATGCGTCCAGTGTGGAACCCGTTATGTCGCCCGACCGCCTTTATATCGTTTATGTGTCATATGATGGAAGGCATCCTCACGTCTGGCGCTCAAAGACAGACGGGACCAATCCAATACAGTTGACCAGCGGAGGCGACGAGGATCTGCCTCGTTTCACTCCTGACGGAAAGTGGGTCGTCTATCACAGCATCAATGACGGTAAATACAGCATTCGAAAGGTACCGATTGATGGAGGGGAACCCGTCACTGTGGTAAGAGAGTGGTCAACCCAACCTGATGTTTCGCCTGACGGAAAACTAATCGCCTGCTTCGCTCGACGAGACGGAGCAACAGCGTGGGAGATGGTCGTCGTACCGATCGACGGCGGCGCACCCGTCTACAAATTTACTCTACCTCCAACAGTTGAACCGGAATGGCCCGGCCTGCGATGGACGCCTGACGGTACGGGACTAACCTACGTGTCCACCGAAGAGGGCATCTCGAATGTTTGGCAACAGGCTTTAAAGGGAGGTGCTCCAAAGCGGTTGACGGACTTTAAAGAAAACCAGATCGTTTTTTTCGACTGGTCACTGAAAAAGCGAAAGTTGGTCCTGGTGCGTAAGAGTGAAACCAGGGACCTCATACTCGTTTACGATTTTCTGAGGCCAAACAACGACGCTGTTCAGCATTGAATTTGTACTAGAGTCGCTTCGCTCACCTCCCGAAAATAATCAAGCTGCTGAGCAGGATCCTGACGTGCAGCCAGCGGGCGTACAGCAGAATGTCTCCGGCATTAGGGCGCCGCTGGCTGCCACCTGGATCGAACAATCATAGGAGGCGCTGTCTTTTTCTGCGGTAAAACTCGTTAAGTTTCCATTGAGATCTACTAACAAGGTAAAGGTGAAATCTTCGCCGCTAATTGTAAAGTTCATCTGTAACTCCTTTAAGACTCCCCGGTGGACGTGAGGGTCGTGATTCAATCGTGTTGCTGGGGCTCGACTCAAGCCCGAACAAGCGACCGTTCTGGGACGTTCGCTGTTCGCGCCTGAGGAGGACGGTAATCACTGCTATCGAACAGGAAAACTATGTGCCATCCGTGTGCCACGCCTTTTGCGGCAAAATGCCCAACATCCACGACCTCTTAAAGGCCTCTCGACTATCACTATTGATTGTCGCCCTATCATTTCTGATATAGTTCGCGAATGACAGTCCGCTTAACCGCTATCTCAGGCGCATTGAAGGGAGCCACCTACACCCTCACTCAGGACGAGGTATCGATCGGTCGCGATCTCTCAAACAGTATTTCAATCAACGATCCATCGATCTCACGCCAGCACTGCATTATTAGAAAGAATGGGAGTTCCAATGGTTTCCACGTTGTTGATCTCAAGAGCTACAACGGCACCTTCGTAAACGGCTTGCCTGTGGCAGATCATGCTCTAACTCATTGCGATCAAATCGCCCTCGGAGATCTTCGTTTCATCTTCCTTACTCATGACGACACCGTACCTGTTGACGATCATGATTTGATCACTGGTTCTACCATCCGGCTCGAACGAGAACAGGCGTTTTACCTTCGACCTGAAGACGCCGTGCCGGACCGCTCGGTGGACTTACGCGCAGTTGGTGAACGCAATGCCTTATTAAAAATCAGCACTACCATTAACTCGATACGGAAATCGCACGAGTTGCAATTACGTCTGTTGGAATTAACGCTCGACGTGGTGCCTGCGGAACGTGGCGCAATTCTGTTGGCTGACGAAGACTGCGAAGACTTTGTTTCCTGCCATGGTTGGGATCGGTTGAGTGGCGCGGACGACTCGATCAGGGTGAGTCAAACCATTTCAAGACAGGTGCTGCGCGAAGTGGTTGCCATCTTGAACAACGATCTAGTGGAAAGTGAGAACGGCGGGTCACCCAGTCTGGTTGCAGCGCGAGTTAGCTCGTTATTGTGTGTGCCGATCGTGGCCTTCGATAAGCCGCTCGGCGTGATCTATCTCGACACGAGTTCCCGAGTTGCTCAGTTTGATGGAGCACATCTCCAATTGTTGACTGCGATTGCCGGCATCGCCGCCATCGCTTTCGAGAACGCGCGTCAGTTCGCACTGTTGGAAATAGAGAATCGGCGGCTGCAGCAGGAAGTGAAATTGGAGCATCAGATGGTTGGCGAGAGCCAGTCGATGGACGAAGTTCATAAACTAATTTCCAAAGTTGCGGCTTCACCTTCAACCGTCCTCATCCTCGGCGAAAGCGGCACTGGGAAAGAGCTCGCCGCACGTGCAATTCATCTTACCAGTGAGCGCGCCAGCAAACCGTTCGTTGCAATCAATTGTGCGACGCTGACAGAAGATCTGCTTGAGAGTGAATTGTTTGGGCATGAAAGAGGAGCTTTTACGAGCGCTGTTGCTCAGAAGCGAGGCAAGTTGGAGATTGCCGATGGTGGCACGATCTTCCTCGATGAAGTCGCCGAGTTGTCGCCGGGGGTTCAGGCAAAACTCTTACGAGTATTGCAGACGCATGAATTCGAGCGTGTTGGCGGCACTCGTCCGATCAAGGTTGATGTGCGTACGATAGCAGCAACTAATCGCGACCTCGAAGCAGCGACTAAAATGGGGAAGTTTCGTGAAGATCTGTATTACCGTCTCAATGTCTTCTCTATTCGAATGCCGCCGCTGCGAGAACGGCGCGAGGACATCCCGTTGCTGGCTGCATACTTTCTGGCAGATTGCAGCAAGAAGTGTAAGCGACGCGTGACGGGAATCTCGGAAGAGGCTCGCCGCTTAATGCGCGCCTATGACTGGCCAGGGAATGTGCGGCAGTTGGAGAACGCGATCGAACGGGCTGTGCTTATGGCAACGACGGAGTTGATTGAGCCCGAGGATCTTCCGGAGACGATCTTCAAGAGTAAAGTTACGCCGAAGGGTTATCACGAAACGATTAGAGAGGCGAAGCGCGAACTAATCACCAGAACGCTTCAACAAACTGGGGGCAACTTCACCGAGGCTGCAAAGTTATTGCGTATGCACGCAAATAACCTGCATCGCCTTGTTCGGACCCTCAAACTACGCGAGAACGAATCGTAACTGCATTCCGTTTGATCCCGGGTCATCGGCTCTGCCGCCCCGATGTGAGATCTCGTCTGCAAATCAAGATCGTCATCAAACTGGACGCCCTCAAACCTCGGTTGATGGAGCCCAGGTTTTAAGGATCCGCTCTTGATCTTTAAGACGGTATCTCTCACATCCGGCGGGCATACCTGCCTTAAATGATTTAGCCGCAGGCCAAGCTCGCTAAAACTACCTTTCATGCAATGCTCCATTTATGTTGTGTTGGTAGTTATGTAGTGTTGGGCGGACAAGTCGTTTGGAATGAAACACCGCCTGGTTCTGGCCTTTACATAACTTTCGTCTGGAAACCGCTGGTCTCTACTGTTCGCTGGTTGTGAGGTCCAAGCAGACGTAACACGGGAGACCTACAAAGGCTAACACTACGGTGTTATCCGGCGGGTACTGTGACCTTGCGAGACAGAAAGTTCTTCTTGAATGAAAGTGCGGAGTAAGAGAAAACAATCAGCGCGAAGAGAATTTGTCTAGATAGGTGT
>DATENQ010000216.1:0-2759 GCA_035275005.1 Pyrinomonadaceae bacterium
TCTTTAGGAAACCGCTTTCGATTACGAGTCACCTGCTCGTTCAGACGGCTGGTAGTGACTCCATAAAGTTCCGCAAGATCGAAGTCGACCATCACCTTTTGACCTCGAATCAAGTAAATTCTTCGTTCGATGAGTTGAACAGATAGAGTTAGACTAGTCGTTGTGAGCTTTTTGTGAGGCATAATGACGACATATTAGCAGGGTTCCCCACACCTGTCAGATGAAGCTAATCAATTCTGTGGTCTGCGCTGAAACTCTACGGTAGTCCATTGCGTAAACAACTGTTCATTCACGGATGACCCTATCAATTCACTCCAAAACGAAAGAGGTGTTTTATGCGTTCTCGCCGCTCAATTATCGGCCTGCTAGTACTTTCAACCCTGTTGCTCGTCGCGCTTGCGGCGCCGGTGTGGGCGCAAGGCCCGCCGCCGGTGATTGACCGCGAGATTTTCTTTGGTGACCCCGAGATTGCCGGCGCGCAGATCTCGCCGGACGGGGCGTACATTGCCTTTGTCAAACCGTTCAAAGGCACACGCAATGTCTGGGTGAAGAAGACCGGTGAGCCGTTCGCTAACGCAAAACCAATCACGGCTGATACCAAACGGCCGATTCCTGGTTTCTTCTGGTCGCGCGATGCCAAGTATATCCTCTTCGTGCAGGACAAAGCCGGCGACGAAAATTACAACGTTTACGCAGTCAACCCTGCGGACGCTGCCGCTGCCGGACAAGACGTACCGGCTGCCCGAAACCTTACCGATGTAAAGGGCGTCAGGGCAGCTATTTTCTCGGTGCCGCGGAGTGAGCCCGACGCGATCTACGTCGGCCTGAACGATCGCGACGCAGCCTGGCATGATCTATACAAAGTAAAAATCTCCACGGGAGAGCGAACACTCGTCCGCAAGAACACCGAACGCATCACTGCCTACGTCTTCGATCTCAAAGATCAGTTGCGACTCGCAACCAGATCGGCAGAGAACGGCGACACGGAAGTGCTGCGCGTTGACGCCGACAAGTTTACGAAGGTTTACAGTTGCTCGGTGTTCGAGACGTGCGGACCGGTTCGCTATAACAAAGACGGCGAGCGAGTTTACTTCCAGACAAACAAAGGCGCCGGTGTCGATCTGATCCGTCTTGAACTATTCAACCCCACCACCGGTAAAGAAGAGCTCGTCGAATCCGATCCGATGAAGCGCGTTGACTTCGGCAACGCGACCTTCTCAGAAGTTTCCGATGAACTGGTTGCCACTTCCTACGAAGACGAACGCGAACGCATCTACTGGAAAGACAAAGCCTTCGAAGCTGATTACAAAAACCTTCAGAAACAACTTCCCGGCAAGGAAATCGGTTTCGGATCTTCGACGAAAGATGAAAAGCTTTGGATCATCTACGCAAACGCTGATACAGATCCCGGCTCAACCTATCTGTTTGATCGCACCACCAAGAAGTTGACTCTTCAGTATCAGTCGCGCGAGAAGTTGAACCGCGCGTACCTCGCGCCGATGAAACCGGTCAAATATCCGTCGTCTGACGGCATGGAGATTCCGGCTTATCTAACGTTGCCCAAAGGCGTCGAAGCCAAGAACCTTCCCGCGGTGATCGTTCCGCATGGTGGCCCATGGGCTCGCGACGGTTGGGGCTACAACGCTTTCGCACAGTTTCTCGCGAACCGCGGCTACGCGGTGCTGCAACCGAATTTCCGCGGCTCAACCGGTTACGGCAAGAAGTTTATCGACGCCGGAAACAAGCAGTGGGGCGACAGGATGCAGGACGACGTGACCTGGGGCGCGAAGTATCTCATCGCTCAGGGCATCGCCGATCCGAAAAAGATTGGAATCATGGGCGGGTCGTATGGCGGCTACGCTACGCTCGCGGGTGTTGCGTTTACACCCGACGTTTACGCAGTGGGAGTCTCGATAGTTGGACCATCGAATCTGATCACGCTGCTCGAATCGATTCCGCCTTACTGGGAACCGATTCGCAAACTTTTCTACGAGCGCATGGGCGATCCAAACACGGCCGAAGGAAAAGCGCAGTTGCTGCGACAGTCGCCGTTGACCGCGGCGGCAAAGATCAAAACTCCCCTCCTCGTGATCCAGGGCGCGAACGATCCGCGTGTTAATAAACGCGAATCAGATCAGATCGTGATCGCACTGAGAGATCGAGGATTCCCGGTTGAATACATGGTCGCGCCGGATGAGGGACACGGGTTCGCGCGTCCGGTAAATAACATGGCGATGTTTGCGAGCGCCGAGAAGTTTCTCGCGAAGTATCTCGGTGGGCGTTATCAGGAAAGTATGACTCCGGAAGTGTCTCAGCGTCTGAACGAAATCAACGTCGACGTGAAGACGGTAACGATGCCGAAGATGATGACTGCCAGTGCCGAGCTTCCGAAACCTGCGGTCGATCTGCGACCGGGTACCTACAACTACAAAGCATCGATTGCCATCCAGGGCCAGGAGATTCCACTCACCGTGAAGACAGATATCAAGGAGGAGAATGGAGCCTGGACCGTCAATGAAACTGCTGAGACTCCGCAAGGTCCGATCGTCGACGTCAGCACCATCGAAAAAGGAAGCCTGCTACTGAAGCGTCGCTCCATTAAGCAAGGTCCAATCACGATTGAGATGAACGTGGCGCCGGACAAAGTGACCGGGTCTGCGAACATTAACGGACAAGCTAAACCCATCGACGCTGATCCCGGCGGCGCTCTGTTTGCCGACGGCGCGGGCACGTATGAAGTGATCGCTTCACTTCCGCTC
>DATENQ010000217.1:0-3491 GCA_035275005.1 Pyrinomonadaceae bacterium
CCGGATCGTTAACCAGCGACTGGGCGAGGCCAACTCTTTGCAGCATTCCTTTTGAAAACTTTCGTAGCTGCGTGTCCCAACGCTTCTCATCAAGCTTAACGCGCGCCAGCAGATCCGCGGCGCGCTTCTTTCGCACCGCTGACGGAAAGCCGAAGATCTGCGCGCAATAGTCGAGAAACTCGCGCGCCGTGAGATAGTCATAAAAGTAAGGGTTCTCGGGCAGGTAACCGATGCGCTGGTGCATCCTCACGTCCTGAATATCGTGGCCGAGAATACGCGCGTTGCCGGTCGTAGGAAAAATCAGACGCATCAGCAGCTTGAGCGTCGTCGTCTTGCCCGCCCCATTTGCGCCGAGGAAGCCGAAGATCTGTCCACCGTCGATTGACAGCGACAAACCGTCGAGCGCGCGCACCTTGCGCTTGCGCAGGAAACCCACTTCGTAATCTTTGGTCAGATTTGTGATTTCGATGACAGACATATTTATTTATATGGAACTCCCGACTTCCGCCAATCCAGATCAGCTTCACACTCTCCCGCTTTCAAAACGTAAGCCGTGCGCGAAGGATCGAGTGGCGCGCCTGACTGGTCCACCGGTATGCGCAGCGCGCGTAAAACCGGTTCTATCTCGCGCCACGAATCGGGGCACTTGCCGCTCCGTGTTTTGTAATCCGCGAACAACTTTCGCAAAATGTCGCGTTGATCGAATGAATCAAGCTGCAGGAGACGCTTCCGCGCCATGTCTTTCACTCGCTCTTCACCGGCCTGCTCGTACATTTGTTTATAAATCTCGCGTGCTGTCGCGCGACTGCCGCCATCACCCACCATCTTCGCCTTCATCACCTCCATCCAGGCAGGCGCGCCGGGAATCTGGGCGCCGCGTCCGTACATCTCGCTCGCCGCTTGATAGTCGCGCTGTTGCCAGTAGATGTAGCCAAGATGGTGATAGAGCTTCCACGCGTTGGGATTAGCGTCGATACCTTTTTGCGTAATACGAATGGCTTGTTGCACGTCAACTCCAGGCAACACCATCGCGGCATATTCGTAAGGATCCATAAACTCCGGATCCAATGTCGTGGCTGTATCCAACAAGGGGGCGAGTAGCTTCAGGTTGAGCTTTCCGAGACGATCGATCTGAACGTCTTCGGGAGTGGTGATGATCTTCTTGCCTACATACTGAAGCGATCGCATCCAGTACCAATCAGCCATCAGACCATTAAAGCCCAGGCTAATCCTGCGCGCGGTCTTGCCGTTGAGATAAAGACTCTCATCAATCGCATTCGGATCAGCAGGCGGCCGCAGTGTGTCGGTCCAACGAAGCAAAAGCATCGCGCACGCCATGCCCACCACGACCACCAACGCGAGGCTGACAGTCTTCATGCGATCGTTTTTCAATCCGGTGTTCATCTTTACTTGAAATTTCGACGGCTGAACACGAGCGTGGCGGCGGCGAGAATAACGGCAATATAGACGAACGCGTACAACGCACTCGCCAAAACAAATCCTGCTGAGGGCGCGCGACCATGAGCTGCCGGAGTTATGAAACTGTAGTTAGCGAGATTCGGCAGCAGATAGTACAGACCAGTAAACAACCAGCGCGCGCCGGCGCTTCCCAGTGACACGGCGAGACTCTTCAGGTCGGCACTGAAGTGACCAATAATAAAAGTGAAGAACGTCAACAGAGCGGAGAGTGCCGGCGAGGAGAACGACGAGAAGAACAGCGCCACCGCGGTCAATAGCATCAACTCGATATAGATCAGTAATACTGCCGGCCAGATCGTCGAAATCAGCGGATCCCAGCCGCGCTTCACGTACAGCAGCGCGAGCGAAACTCCCACGCCCATCACGACCACATTAACCAGCAGTGTGAGACACAGACCAAGATACTTCCCGACGAGAAACTCCCCCCGCCCGACCGGCTTTGAGAAGACCGCGTAGATCGTTCTTCGTTCGATCTCTTTGTAGACCAGTCCGACGCCGACAAAGATGGCGATGAACACGCCAAAGAGCAGCATCGCGCTCAGCCCCAAATCCACGATCACTTTGCGTTCCTGCCCGCCGGATAATTCGCCGATGAAGATTGAGGCAACGGTGAGCAGCAGAACAAAGAGTACGAGGTTATAAAGCACGCGATCGCGGACAGCTTCGCGAAAGGCGTTTCGTGCGATTGCAGTTATGCGCCAGAAGGGACCTTGCCTGGTCTCGGCGCGAGTATTCGATTGTGTGATTACTATGGTCGTGTCCACTTGCAGGTGCTCCGAGGAATTTACTGGCCACAAAAGGCACTAAAGACACAAAGCCTTTTTGAGTTTACTCAAAAATTGGCGTTTTGTGTCCTAGTACCTTCGGGGTGAGCATCTTGGGGGTACAGAGAGAACTGTGGTTGACAAGAGGTGTTAATTAATCGGAGGCCATTTTGTTGCATCAATGACATCTGCGTGAGTTGCGGCAGCGTCATCCGTTACCTTGCCGCGGACTATCCCGTCTTCCGATATCGTAAAACTTCTGTTGCCGGTTCGGGTGCCGAGGCCCGTGTCCTCCGGAATTGCTGTGGCCCAGAACGTCGGTGGGGGACCAACAGTGAGGTTTCCAGCCGGACAAGAGACCGTGTAGCCGGCCTTTTTGCCACTACCGAGAGTCTCATCGATCAAATTCTCATCACCCAGGTTATCAAGACTTCCGTACTCTCCGGCGCCTGCGGTGTTGAGGTAAGTGGTCTGCGCGCTGTGTATTGAGCGCATGGCTGATAACGCTGAGCCTTCGTTAGCCGCACGCCGTGAGGCCAGGAGGTTCGGAATCGCGAGCGAGGCGATGATGCCGATGATGGCAACCACTATCAGCAGTTCTATTAAGGAGAAGCCTTTTTGATGTTTGAGGCTCATTTCGGACCTCTTTCAGTTCGTTTAAAGAAAACGGGGTGGGTTAAGAACCCCCACCCCGCACCTTGAAGTCAGATGGGTTATTAGTTACCCAGCGGTGGCCATGTTGCGGAGAGGATAGCGTTAGCGTGGGTGTCTGCCGGGTCGTCGGAGACCTTACCACGAAGAATACCGTCCTCGGCGATGGTAAAGCTGCGGTTGCCGGTTCTTGTACCCAGATTGGTATCAGTAGGACTGGCGGTGGCGAAGAACGTGGCCGGCGGACCTGCAGTCAGGTTACCAGCAGGACAAGCGAAGTCGTAACCGCTCTTTTTGCCCGAGGCCAATACTGAGTCGATGAGACTCTGATCCGAGAGGTCGTCGAGCGTGCCGAATTCGCCGTCGCCGGCGGTCGACTGGTAAACAGCCTGTGAGCTGTGAATCGTGCGCAGTGAGGACTGAGCCGAACCTTCGTTAGCGGCACGGCGTGAAGCGAGGAGATTAGGAATCGCGATCGCAGCGATAATACCGATAATCGCAACGACGATGAGAAGTTCGATTAACGAGAAGCCTTCTTGGCGTTTGGTAGTCATGCTAGTTTGTTGCTCCTTAAAAGATTAGGGGATGTTTCAAAGT
>DATENQ010000218.1:0-12150 GCA_035275005.1 Pyrinomonadaceae bacterium
ACCTCAGCCTCATCACGCACGCCGCCTAACGAGAGACGCACGAACTTGCGTCCGGTAGCTCGCGCGATCGATTTTCCGAGACTCGTTTTGCCCACACCCGGAGGGCCGACGAAGCAGAGAATCGATCCCTTCGGATTCTTCACCAGTTGTCGCACGGCGAGATACTCGAGAATTCGTTCTTTGATCTTCTGGAGCCCGAAGTGATCTTCGTTGAGAACTTCTTCGGCCTTGGTGAGATCTTTGATCTCTTTCGACTTCTGTTTCCATGGCACGCTGATGAGCCAGTCGATGTACGTCCGCGAGACGGTGCCTTCAGCAGACATGGGCGGCATGGCCTCGAGCCGGTGCAGTTCCTGCATCGCCTTCTCTTTGGCCTCGTCAGTCATCCCGGCTTCTTCGATCTTCTTCTTCAGCTCTTCGAGCTCAGCCTTCTCGTCCTTGCGGCCGAGTTCTTTGTGAATGGCCTTGATCTGCTCGTTGAGATAGTACTCTTTTTGAGCCTTCTCCATCTGCCGCTTGACGCGCGTTTGGATCGTGCGATCGAGTTGTCGTTTCTCGATCTCCGTTTCCAGCAGCTCGACCAAACGTTGCAGGCGCGCCTGCGTCGAGAAGATCTCGAGTAAGCCCTGTTTGTCTTCGACAGAGATTCTCAGTTGCGATGCGAGCGCATCAGCGAGATGAGAAGGCTCCTGATTACGCAACGCGGTTTGAAGCGCGTCGGTTTGCGTGTCAGGCGCGAGGCGAAGGTGCTGCTCGACGAGCTGGCCGACCTTTTGGATCAACGCGTCGAGACGTGTGCCTTCCTCATTGACTATGGGCGCACGACGCACGAGGGCCATGAACGCGCCGTCGCTGTTCTCAACGCGGACTGTCGTCGCGCGTTCGCGTCCTTCGACTACCACCTTGATCTGGCCGTTTTCCTGTTTCTGCGACTGGAGAATGCGGCCGAGCGTGCCAATCCCGTAAATCTGTTCGGGGCTGGGCTCGTCGACGGTGGCGTCGTGTTGAGTGGCTAAAAAAATCGTCCGGTCTGTAGCCAGAGCCTGTTCAAGCGCCCGCACGGAGCCGGCGCGACCGATTTTGAAAGCAACTTTGGTGAAGGGAAATATCACGACGTCGCGAATTGGCACCATCGGGTACCAGGCTACGTCGGCGGGGGTTCTGTCTGAGTATTCTTCCATGGTTGAAACAACTCTATCTAGGGAAAGAGGGCTAATTGTAAAACATTTCCGTGCGGGTGCGCTACTTTCGGGGTTTTAGCGCTTTGGTCGGACATTATAAGTCCTGTAGAACACAGAGGACCTATTATTAATTGCACTTGTTTACGCGGCGGCGCCGTCGATTCCGGTAAGGCCTTCACCCGGAACAGCCCGGCGACGTTCGACCATTTCGCTGGTTATAACGAATTCTTTGACGCGTTTCTGCGAAGGAAGGGTGTACATTGCGTCCAGCAGCAGTTCTTCGAGGATCATCATTAGTCCGCGAGCTCCGACCTTGCGCTCAACGGCCTGTCGGGCGACGGCTTTGAGCGCATCCTCGGTGAACTTAAGCTTGACGTTGTCGAAGTCAAATTTCTTCTGGTATTGCTTGACCAAAGCGTTCTTTGGTTCTGTAAGAATCTTGATGAGTGCTCCCTCGTCGAGCTCGTGCAACACGCCGCACACCGGCAGGCGTCCGACAAACTCCGGGATCAATCCAAAACGAATCAGGTCTTCAGGCTGCACCTGGGCCAGCGCCTCAGCATGACGATGGATACCTGATTTCACTTCCGCGTGAAAGCCGAGTGACTTGTTACGCAGCCGTCGTTCGATCACTTTCTCGAGTCCGACGAATGCGCCGCCACAAAGGAAGAGAATGTTGGTCGTGTCGACCGGGAAGAACTCCTGATGCGGATGCTTGCGTCCACCTTGGGGTGGCACGTTTGCGATTGTTCCTTCGAGGATCTTCAAGAGCGCTTGCTGCACTCCCTCGCCAGACACGTCGCGCGTGATCGACGGGTTCTCGTCCTTGCGACAAATCTTGTCGACCTCGTCGATGTAGATGATGCCTTGTTGCGCTCGCTCGACATCACCGTTAGCAGCTTGCAGCAGTTTGAGAATGATGTTCTCGACGTCTTCACCGACGTAGCCCGCTTCCGTGAGAGTTGTGGCATCGACGATGGTGAAGGGAACTGCGAGCATGCGCGCGAGCGTTTGCGCCAGCAGCGTCTTGCCGGTTCCGGTCGGGCCGATCAGGAGAATGTTTGCTTTCTGGATCTCGACGTCGGAACGACGGCGACCGAGCTCGATTCGTTTGTAGTGTTGATAAACGGCGACGGCCAGGCGCTTCTTCGTTTCCTCCTGGCCGATCACGTATTCGTCGAGAAAGTTTTTGATCTCACCGGGCTTGGGCAGCGGCGGGCGGGTGGCTACTGACTCTGCCTGCTGATCGTCGGTGATGATCTCGTTGCAGATGTCGATGCACTCGTTACAAATGTAGACAGTGGGACCGGCAATGAGCTTCTTAACTTCGTTCTGTGACTTACCACAGAACGAGCAGCGCAGAGTATCATCAGTTCGTCTCACCATAATCTAACGATGAAGCTCCTTTGGGGACAGCGCGGACTACTCTCGGTGCGCTATGACCTCGTCTATTAAACCATATTCCTTGGCCTGCTTGGCAGACATAATTTTATCCCGTTCCACATCGCGTTCGACTGTGTCGTAAGATTGACCCGTATGCTTGGCGATGATTTGGGAGGTGAGCTCGCGCATTCGCAGGATCTCTTCTGCCTGAATGCGGATGTCTGTTGCCTGACCTTGCGATCCGCCTGATGGTTGGTGAATGAGGATACGCGAATTAGGAAGGGCGAAACGTTTTCCTTTGGCGCCCGCGGCTAACAGCAGGGCACCCATCGATGCGCATTGTCCGACGCAAATGGTCGTAACATCCGGGCGAATGAATTGCATCGTGTCGTAGATCGCCATTCCCGCGGTGATCGAACCACCAGGAGAATTGATATAGAGGTTGATATCCTTTTCGGGGTCTTCAGCTTCGAGAAATAGAAGTTGGGCTACGATTAGGTTGGCAATCTGATCGTCTATCGGGGTACCCAGGAAAATAATATTGTCTTTCAGTAGTCGTGAGTAAATATCGAAGGCGCGCTCGCCTCGCGAAGTTTGCTCCACGACCATTGGGACTAGAGCCATACAATTCTAACCTCTTTCAAATGCCATCCACAGTTTACGCGGATTGTTTTTTATGGATGGTTGCTACTCTTCTTCGGGAGCGTCTTCCGCTTCCTTTGGTTCAGTCCACTCCGCGTCAGTGACGCGTGCATTTTCAATCAAAAGATCGAGCGCTTTACGATTGCGCAATCTTTGCGCGATGCTACGTTCGCCTCCATTCTTTGTCAAGGCAGCACGCACTTGCTCTATCGATTGTTGTGAAGCAATCGCATACGATTCGATCTCTGCTTCAACTTCCTCTTCCGAGACTGTGATGTTTTCGGTTTCGGCGATCTTCTCCATCAGCATCGTAGCGCGCACATCCTGCTCTGCCTGGGCCCGCAACTCTTCGCGAGCGCGGTTCCAATCCAGTGGTGCTTTTCGTGGATCGATGCCACGCTGCGCCATCTGGTTAGCGACTTCCTCCAGGCGGTAATCGGTCTGTTGTTCGACGAGACTCTGCGGCACTTCGAAGGGGTGTGCTTCGACCAGCTTACGCATGACTTCGGAGCGCACATTATGATCGGCTTCAGCCGTTGCTCTGGCTTCGAGATCTTCGCGCAACTTCGTTCTCACTGCGTCCACGGAGTCGAATTCACCGAGACTCTTCGCCCACTCGTCGTCGAGTTCGGGCAGCTCTTTCTTCCGTACCGCAGTTATCTCTGCTATGTACTCTACCTTCTTGCCTGCTAAAGGCGGTGAGGAGAAGTTCTCCGGATATTCAACGACGAAAGCCTTTGTTTCTTCCGGCCTGACGCCGGTGAGGTTCTCAGTGAACTCCAGTTGGACACCCTGGCCGCCGAGCACTACTTCGACGTCGTCTACTTTGATCTCTTCCGCATCAGGGGCGTCGTCAACAAATTTTCCGCGTGCATTGATCGTTACGGTGTCGCCAAGCTCCGAGGCACGATCTTCGACGGGCTCCATCGTGGCGGAGGAATCGCGCCAGCCGTCTATTACTTGATCGACGTCGGCGTCAGTGATCGGACGCACGCGGCGAGTGGCTTCGAGTCCTTTATATTCGTTCAGCGTGACTTCCGGCAGGACTTCGACGCCGACCTTTACCGTTATAGACTCGTCACCCAGGTGATCCAGAGCTTCGGTATTGTCCAGCTCCACTTGAGGCTCGCCGATCGGTTGCAGCGAGTGTTCGGTGATGGCGTTGTTAATGGCATCGGGCAGCAGTTCGCGTATCACATCGCTTCTGATCTCACTCTTATAACGAGTGCGGACCACTGAAGTCGGCGCGTGTCCGGGACGAAAGCCGGGGATGGTCGCGGCTTTGCTGTATTGTTGGCTGATACGATCGTAGGCGCCGCGAATCTCCGCGGGCTCGATCTCGATTCTGATCTCCTTGCGAGTTGGGGAGACGTCAATTAGTTCGTTTTTCATGTTGTGATTTCAGTTCTAATGGTGCGAAAGGGGGGACTCGAACCCCCACACCTTTCGGTACCAGATCCTAAGTCTGGCGCGTCTGCCAATTCCGCCACTTTCGCATGCGAAAAAGCGCCTGAAGGATAGCACAGAGAATTGGCCACGGATAAACGCGGCAATACACTCGCCACACTGACTCTAAAGATTAAGCCTTTCAATCGCTTTCATAGGTAAGTAAAGATGAAGTTGATCGTCCATTAATTCGTTGAATCCATACTTCCGGTAAAAGCGCTTGGCCGATTCATCCATTGCATCAACGACCACTGCATAAATACCAACGATCTCTGCCGCGCGCTGTGCTGATCGCAACGCATGAATGAGAAGCGTCTCTCCCAACCTTTGGCTTCGCGCAATGTTGTCCACCGCAAGACGGCCGATCAGGGCGACTGGAACAGGATGCCGTGGAAGTTTTTCCGGAATCACATCAAAGGCAACCGCGCTGCTGGAGATAGTATAGTAGCCGAGCACGCGTCTTTCTTCGCTCTTCGTTGCCACATACGTCCGGCCAATTCCTTTGCGTTCGTGTTGGCTGGAATATCTTTGGAGATAAGAATTCAATTCTTCGACACCGCAATTAAAATCGCGGCGATCGTGGTGAGGAGAAAGTCCTTCGATAATGATCATTGGTAGCGAATAGAAGCGGTGCGGCTTCTGAGTACGTTAGTCGTAAGAGCGCTTAAACCTCTCGGCGGCTTTACGAAGTGATGGATTTGGCCGAACGTCTGCTTCTAACGCAGCGAGGAAGAGATCACGATCGCGATTAGTAAGGTTAATCATTTGTTGACGTGCTAAAGCCTCCTCTGATGCACGCAGAAGGCTAGTCACAACAAAATCGGTAAGCGACTGATGCGACACCACCGCCGCCTGTTCAATCTTTTCCTTGGCTTTCACATTCAGGCGTATGTCCAACCGCGCCGCCCGTATACTGCTTTTTTTTGTCCTGGCTACTGCCATATACAATCGTCCTTTTCGCTTGAATGATACCACATGTACGGCAAATTGCCGCACACAAGGCGGCATCCGTACTTGTTCACGTCATCGTGCGCGCTGGCCATATAATGCCGGCGTCGTTCCCAGATCTGTCAGGAGTGAATCAATGCTCGCTAATCCCCGGACCTTTCCTTGTCCTAACTGCAAAGAAATTATCAACGACAGTATGACGCAATGCCGTTTCTGTTCCGTGCCGGTTGATCCGAATGTAGCGCAGTTGATAGCGGACCGGCAGGAGAAAGCAAATCATGCGTACAGCGATGCGAGTTACCTGCGGACAGCTGCTATCGCGATGTATGTTTTCCTGGGTCTAAGCATGCTACCGTTCCTGCCCTTCGTCTCCTGGGGCTTCGTTATTATTTTCATTATAGTGATCGTGTTGTTGGTTCGCTGGCAGATAAGGTATAGCGGCCTAATCACTGAGGATGCCGATTATAAGAGTGCGCGACGTTCGTGGTGGATCTCGCTGGTAATGCTCCTTGGAGTGCCCGTGATCTTCATAATTCGAGTCGTGATTGCGGTGCTGTTTGTTGTCACCAGTGGTCGAACTTGAAGCTGACTACGCTACGCGATAATCAATCCTCGGCTTCCCGAGAAAATCCTTGCCAGTGTGTTTTTTGATCATACCGATTTGTTCGAGCTCGAAGTAGGCGCGTTGGATTTCGCCTTTGTCGACGGAGAGTTTTTGCGCGAGGGCGGCGGGAGAGGGGAGTGATTCGCCGGAACTGAGAGACTTATTAGTGATTTGGGTTTGAATCTGTTCGCGGACCTGCGCGTAGACGGGATTGTGCGATAGATCCTTGAGTTCGATGTTCATAGTGTGCGTGTCACTTTAGATAGCGAGCGTGGCGCGTCGGGATTGAGTCCTTTTGCTTCGGCCAGCAGCGCCGCAAAAAGTTGGCCCGGAACGATGTAGGGAATGGGCGCGAGAAACTCATCAATCTCGCGCGACATGACGATCGATCGCGTACACATATTCACCGCATCGAGGTCGCTCGTGATTGCCAGAGTGTCGGCGTGCAACTCGCGCAGACGCTCGATCAAACTCTTCACGCCCGGCAACATCACTCCCGGCGGCGCGAAAAGTATCACCGGAAAATGTCGCTCAACCATCGCGAGTGGACCATGTAGAAAGTCCGCGGATGAAAAACGCTCGGCGACTACGTAACACGTCTCCATCAGTTTCAAAGCCAACTCGTAGGCATTCGCATAGGCGAGTCCGCGTCCGACCACCACGCAGTTTTCCATGAAGACATAACGTTGCACGAGTTCCACGATCGCAGGTTGCTGCTCGAGCGCGCCGGCGACGAATGCGGGAATGGCTTCGTAGGAAAACGACGGGCGCTGTTGGGCCAACTCTGACGCCAACATATAAAAGAGGAGCATCTGGCCGGTGAAAGTCTTGGTCGCTGCTACGGAGCGCTCTTTGCCGCCGTGCGTGAGCAAGATTTCATTGACGATGCCGGTCATTGAAGAACCGGGTTCGTTGGTGATGCCGATTGTATAAGCGCCGGATCGTCGCGCACTCTCGAGCACGCGATTGATGTCTTCGCCTTCGCCTGATTGCGACACGCCGACAACGAGTGCGTGGTCCAGCTTTAGCTGCGCGTCGTAGATCGTGTAAACGGACGGCGCGGAAAGTGAGACGGGAATACCGGTGGTGATTTCGAGCAGGTAGCGGCCAAAAAGCGCGGCGTTGTCAGAGCTACCGCGAGCGACAAGAACGATCAGATGAATGTCGCGCGACTTGAGCACGTTGCCGAGTTTGGCGATCTTGACGCGCTCTTCCGCGATCGTGCGCTCGAGTGCGGCAGGTTGCTCGGCGATCTCCGCAAGCATTAAGGACATTTGACGGTCATTACTTTAACACGAAGTGTCACGCAAAGGCGCAAAGTTGTAAAGAAAGAGGCAAAGGAAAATGGGGATGCTTTGCGCCTTTGCGCCGTCTCTGCGCCTTTGCGCGAGAAAAATGTTTGTGTAATCTTGGCGTCCGATGTCCCCCAATGATCGACTGGTGTCGCTCGACGTTTTTCGTGGTCTAACGATCGCGGGCATGGTGCTGGTGAATAATCCCGGCACGTGGTCGAGCATTTACTGGCCACTACAACACGCGCAATGGCATGGTTGGACGCCGACCGATCTCGTGTTTCCGTTTTTTCTCTTCATTGTCGGCGTTTCGATCACGCTGGCGTTTGCGCGCCGTGTTGACGAAGGCGGCGTCAAACGAGATCTATATCTCAAGGTAATCAAACGCTCGGCGATCATTTTCGGCCTCGGATTATTCCTGAACGGTTTTCCTTATTTTCAACTCGGTACAATACGCATCGCAGGAGTGCTCCAGCGCATCGCGATCTGTTACCTGATCGCGTCGCTGATATTCCTGACTACGAAGATCAGGACTCAACTGCTGATTGCGTTGGCACTACTCATCATTTATTGGCTGTTGCTGACGCGTCTTGCCGCGCCTGGATACGCCCCCGGAGATCTCAGCAAGGAAGGAAGCATCGCGTCCTTTATAGATCGCGTGATGCTGGGCCAGCACATATGGCGACAGGGCAGGGTCTACGATCCGGAAGGTCTGCTCAGTACGATTCCAGCGATTTCTACGACGCTCTTTGGTGTGTTGACGGGTCACTGGCTGCGCAGCGAACGCACCCGTATGGAGAAAGTAGTAGGAATGTTTGTCGCCGGTGCGGTGTGCGTAGCGCTCGGGTGGGCCTGGAATTCGTTCTTTCCGATCAATAAATCGTTGTGGACGAGTTCATACGTGCTCTTTACTGCGGGACTCGGGTTGCAACTGCTCGCGCTCTGTTACTGGCTGATCGATATCAAAGGATATCGTCGTTGGGCGTGGCCGTTTGAAGTGTTTGGCGTTAATGCGCTGGCGTTGTTTGTCGGCACGGGCTTGATGGTGAAACTGATGGCGTTAGGCCGCGTGCAGGGATGGATCTTTCGCAACCTGTTTTTGTCATGGGCGATGCCGATCAATGCGTCGCTGTTCTATGGGATCGCGTTTATCCTGCTGTGGCTGTTGTTAATGTGGTTGTTGTATCGGAAGCGAATCTTTATCAAGGTTTGAGCCACGGATTACGCCGACGATCACGGATTTTTATAACCTGGACCGCGCAATACACGGCCGCCGAGCGCTGAAGTTCGCTGTCCTTTGTCTACGCTGATCTTTCCGTTTACCAGTACGTACTCGATGCCGATCGGGTATTGGTTTGGTGATTCGAACGTGGCGCGGTCGATTACCTTCGCCGGATCGAACACGGTGATGTCCGCGAACATTCCCTCACGAATCAAACCACGGTCTCGCAGGCCGACACGCGCGGCGGGCGCGCCGGTCATTTTATGAATCGCCGTTTCGAGCGATAACAACTTCTCATCACGCACGTAGTGACCGAGGATGCGTGGATAGCTTCCCCAACCACGCGGGTGAGACTTCGAGCCCGCGAGTGGTCCATCCGTCGCGCGCGCGCCACTGTCAGTACAGAAACTGACGAACCGTGATTGCATCGCGGCGCGCATGTCGGCCTCGCTCATCATGAAGTAAATCGCACTGGTCTGGCCGCGATCTGCAAGAATCAGATCGAATACCGCATCGAGTGGATCTTTCTTTTGTTCCGACGCGATCTCTGACATGCGCTTGCCTTGCAACGACTCCAGTTCACGATTAAGCACTGCGCCAATCAGCACGCCACTCGGACCGCCGCTGCCGAGATAAATATTCTCCCACGCGGTTTGTTCTTCCGAGATCTCTTTTTTCAAACGTTCACGAGTTTGCGGATCGCGCAGGCGAGCGAGCATCTTTTCCGTTCCACCTTCAAGCGCCCACGGTGGCAGACAGGCGCTCAGCGCTGTGCTGCCCGCGATGTAAGGGTATATGTCGGCGGTAATATCGAGACCACGATCGCGCGCCTGCTTGATGCGCGCGAGCACGTGTGACATGCGGCCCCAGTTCTTTTTGTATGCAGTCTTCAGGTGCCAGATCTCGACCGGGATCTGTGCCTTTTGCGCGATCTCGAAGACTTCATCCAGCGAGGCGTCAATCGTGTTTGCTTCGCTGCGTTGGTGCGTCGCGTAGATTCCGCCGTACTGGTGTGCGACTTTTGCGAGCTCGATCAACTCATCAGTTTTAGCAAAACGTGCCGGCACGTATTGCAGCGAAGTCGAGAGACCGAGCGCGCCATCGAGCATCGCCTCCGCGACCAGCTTTTTCATCTGGTCCAACTCCTGCGGCGTAGGCGCGCGGTCGTCATACCCAATCACGTATTCGCGCACTTGCGTGGCACCGACGAACGTGCCGAGGTTCACACCCGAGCCTTGTTTGTCGAGACGCTTGAAGTATTCGTCGAGCGTGCGCCAGTCGATGGTGAGACCAGTGAGTTTGAGAAGATCTTCCTGTTCTTTGATCTGTCGTTCGTTTATCGGCGCGATCGATTCGCCTTCGCCGGTGATCTCGGTGGTGACGCCCATCATCACTTTGCTCATCGCGCGCGGATCGATCAGGAGATAAGTTTCGGATTGACCCAACATGTCGATGAAGCCAGGCGCGATGACGAGACCCTGCGCCTCGATCGTGCGAGTCGCGGTTGTCTGCGACAGATTGCCGATACGGACGATGCGATCGTCTTTGATTCCGACGTCGGCGATGTAAGCGGCGCGTCCGGAGCCGTCGACAATGCGCCCGCGCTTGATCAGAAGATCGAACTGCGGTGACTGGGTTAAGGGCGTGAAAAGCATGCTTAGAAGAACGCCGGTGAGTACGAATTTAAACATCGAGAAACCTGCTTCGTTGATTAGGATCGGGGAGCATACATGTTTCGTACTTGCCGAACACGCGATAACGGTTTTGCGCGACAAAGCGGTAAGCGATGTCGCGAAGAGGGCGCGGGACGATCTTAGCTATCCCAGCTAAGACACTCCAATGACCACCCAGTTCACGGCCAGCTCGCAGGATAGCATCCGATCGTTGCAGCACTCGCTCATCCGGCTGTTCGTAGTTCTCGACCACATGCAGGGTATCGAGATCTTTGGGATCAAAGCCGTGGCGGTGCAGGACCCTCTCAGCAAAGTCACTCTGCAGCGAGGCGAAACGAAGGCGGCCACGCTTGTCGTGTTTGAGCAGAAACTGGACGAGGGTGTTGCACAATCCGCAAACACCGTCATAGAAAAGGATTGGGCCGGCAGTGGACATCTACGGGTTCAGTGGTGGCTGATTTGCCGCTCGCAGTTGTTCGTTGATTGCAGCTACGTCTTTTGTCTTAAACTGATTCCAATCTGCCAACAACTTCGTCAGCGTCTTTTGCAACTCCGCAGCGGCTGTGGTCATTGGCACGGTCGGAGCCAAATCAGCGGTCTGCAAATGTTCCAGCAAAGATGAAAAGCCGTTATTTAATCGCGTGAAGTTCGGCTCGCGCATGTCGATCGTTCCACCGGGCAGTCCCGGCGAGCTCGCATCGCTTCGTCCTTCACCGCCGATCGCAGCAGCTTTTTTGTCGAGCGTATTCAGAGCTTCCGCGAGCGGTCCACGATCCACACGTTGAATAGCCGTCTTAATCTGAGCGCGAAGTTTGCTAATCCGGTCCACGGCTTCGAACGTTTGTTCCATGCCACGATACGCTTCGAGCGAGAGAGTGAACTGCTGTGACAGTCCGGCAAGTGGCGTCTTCACTCGCGGATCAATCCGCACCGTTAACGGCTCAGAGCGTGACACGCCGTTTGCCGTCAACTTCACGGTGTAAGTGCCTGGCAACACGGATGGTCCAAGCGGATAGAGCGGCGTGTCGTGATAGATCGCCGAGATCGGAAAACCACGACTGAAAGCAGGTGGCGGAGCGTACTTGAGGTCCCAAACAAAGCGCTGCATCCCGGCTCTCGCGCTGAGCACTTGCGGTGGACGAAACCAGTAAGTCGGCACCGCGTAATCGTTCGGATTCACCGCTACGGGCGTGTCGTCACTCGAATAACGACGAACCAGTTGATTCCTGCTGTCGAAGATCTCGAGCGTGACAGGCGTCTTCACATCTGCACGCAAGTAATAATTGATGATCGCGCCGTCCGGCGGGTTTTGCCCGGCAGGCTCTTCCGGTGGCAGAGGCGTGTCTGTGTTGACATTGCGCTGCACCCGATATGCGACCTGCGGCGCAAACAGATAAAGATTGGAATCGACGAGGGCGGAGTTGTATTGACGCAAAGGCGTGATGTCATCGAGTATCCAGAAGGAGCGCCCGTGCGTGCCGACGACAACGTCGTCGTTGTGAATCACGAGGTCGCGAATCGACGTCGCCGGCATGTTCAAGCGCAGCGATTGCCAGCTATCGCCGTTGTCGAACGAAACGAATACGTTCAGCTCGGTTCCGGCAAACAACAAGCCGGGCCGCCGCGGATCTTCCTTAACAGTGTTGACCGGACCATCCGGCAGCCCGCGAACGATCTCCTGCCACGTCGCACCGCCGTCAGTCGTGCGATAGATGTGCGGCTTCTGATCGTCGAGCCGGATTCGATTTACGGCGACGTA
>DATENQ010000219.1:0-12286 GCA_035275005.1 Pyrinomonadaceae bacterium
AAGAGCGTGGCGCCCTGGACGTAGTTTGCGCCGTGGATTGAGTCGATGCCGTAGATGACGGGAATGCCGAGTCGCGTTTTTTTAGCCGCACCCTGAATCTCGCCGATGATTTCGTGCCAGCGGTCAACGGTAAGAGCCTGATCGGAGACGTTGAGAATCGAGCCGACGCCGTATTTCGCGATCGCCTTGTCGAGCTTGGCTGGGTCGATTTTAACGTCCTGGTCCCTGCCGTTAACGACCATGCCGATCGCTAGCTGGGTCATCTGTCCGACCTTCTCTTCGAGCGTCATGCGCTTGAGCAGGTCTTCGATCTTTCGAGAGTTGTCGCGTTCAGGAGGGGTGCGGACGTTTCGCTGAAAAAATTCGTCGCTGTCGGGCAGATCGTTTGCTGACTGGGCCTTGATGGCGACGAACGGTTGGAGCGCGAGACACAGTGTAAGACTGACTACCCTTAGGGCGACCACGGGATTTCTCATCTATTTTGCTGTCCTCAGGCAGGATTTCGGAACGCCAGTATTTTAACAAAAGCGAGCCACAAAAAGGCATTTTTGTATGGGCGGCACTCCGTGGCCGCCAGTCTCCGAATTCGACAACGGGGCGGCCACGTAATGCGCCCCTACAAATAATTGGCTAAAGAAATTTTAGGCAGACGGGGGAGGGGATTTCCTCAATGTAATCGGCTGGACTGAGACGGCCGGTGCGGGCGTCAATAGAGAAGGTGACGACGTTGTCTGAGCGTTGATTCGCCACCAGCAAAAAGCGGCCGGACGGATCGAGCGTGAAGTTGCGTGGCCAGTTGCCCTGGGTTGAGACATGCTCGACCAGTTTGAGCTTGCCGGTGCGCGAATCGATCTCGAAGACGACGATGCTGTTGTGGCCGCGGTTAGAGCCGTAGAGAAACTTACCTGACGTCGATAGGTGAACGTCGGCGCAGTAACTAACACCTGAGAAGTCGCTCGGCAATGTTGACATTGTATCGATGTGCGTGAGCGTTCCGTTTACCTCGTTGTACCTGAACGCAGTCATCGAAGAATCAAGCTCATTGATGACGTAAAGAAACTTGCCATTCGGATGCAGTGTTAGATGACGAGGGCCGGCGCCTGCCTGAAGCTCAGCAAATGGTTGTTCTGCCGGCGTGAGCGTTGAGTAGGTGTGATCGAACTTGTAGATCATCACCTTGTCGATGCCAAGATCAGCCGCGAACGCGTGTCGCTCGCGGCGATCGAGGATGATGCAATGCGCGTGTGGTCCCTTTTGTTGTTCTTTAGGACCAGAGCCTTTGTGTTGCTCGAAGTCCATCAACGATCCCACAGTGCCGTCCGAGCGTAGCTGCATCACGCTGACACTGCCGCCGGTGTAGTTCGCGACGAAGAGCGCTCTCTTTTTGTTGTCGATACTGAGATAGCAAGGGTCGGCGCTTTGAGTGGGCTGTTCGTTCAGCAAGCGAAGGTTTCCGGTGCCGCGTTCGATCGCGTAAGCGCTGACGGCGCCGCCTGGTTTCCCGGCATACTGGCCCACCTCGTTCACCGTGTACAGATAACGCTTCGTACGATCGATGGCGAGAAAAGATGGATTGATCGAACCGATGGAGGTGAAACGCGTCAGCTTCCCGCTTTCGGAATTAAAGTGATAACCGTAAATGCCTTCGCTCTTGCCTGAGGTGTAGGTGCCCACATACATCACGCGCGACTGGTTGGACCACGCGTGCGCGCGAGATACGAATGCTCCAAGCAAGCCAATGCCGCCGGCTTTCAGAAAGTGGCGGCGTGAAAAGTTGTCGACTGTCACCGGCGACTCCGAATCGTCTGAATGTAACGAGCGTCGCTTCTTCCTAGTCGAGTTTGAAACAAAAAGCAAGGCCCTGACTTTCGCCAGGGCCCTGATCCTCCAGTGTGCTCCCCTTTGATTACCTGCCACGATCAATCAACACGTGATCCTGGCGCTTCTCTGCTAATGCCTTATCCAATGCCTTCTCGCGGTCGGAGACTTGAATCTCACGTCCGGTTTGATCGCCCGCCGTCCAGAACTCTGCCAGAAAATAAAGATCGCCATACTGACGGAAGACCAGTCGTGTTTCTTGCTGGGTTTCGTTTGCACGAACCGGTCTGGTCAGGAGCATTGCCTTGCCGACATTGTCCTTGCGCTTGATCACCCACACAGTGTCTGAGTCTTTCCTGTTGCGCTCAATAACGTATTTGCCCGCTGGAAACGCGTTCTCACCGACGGAAAAATTAAAAGGGATATGTATGATAGTTTGCCGGTCAGACTGTCCCAGGGCAGATGCGAACGTCAAGAGTACAAGTAGACCAGACAAGGCGAATGCCTTTTTCATGTGTTTCATGATCCTCTCCTTCAACGCTTAAACATGCCGGCAAGCTCAATTGCTGCCGTCACTCGAATAACGCGCGAAAGACCGGGAAAGAGGGCCACAGAATTTTTTAGCCGCGGATTTACGCAGACCTACGCAGATCAGAAAAACAATCTGCGTCATCTGCGTAATCTGCGGCCTACTTGATCAACTTGCCGAGTTCTCTCCAGGTGATCAGTTTGATCTGGTTCTCTTGAAGCAGCTTACGGAAGGCGTCGCTGGTGAAGAATTCGAAGTCGCGTTGGCGCCAGGCGGCGCCCCAGTTCGGATGATTAAAGGTTGCGCCCTGCATTTCAGCGTCGTCGTGCGCGAGGTGAATGACGACCTCAGTGACTCCGGGTTCGAGTTTTCTGATCGCATCGGAATAGAACTTCGCCCAGTCGCTCGCCGGAACGCCCGCATTGATGTCGAGAACGCGATCGATGTAAACGTCGTCAGGACTCAACACTGAGGACAGAAAATCTGCTTGACCGAACCATGCTTTCGCTACTCGCACCGGTAACTTTTGACTGCGCGCGACACGGAGAAACACTTCAAACAGCGCTTTGTTCTGATAGAGCGTACCCATGTGTGAATCGAGGTGCGTGGGTTGAATACCGAGCGCGCGTGCCTTCTCGATCTGCGCCGTGATTTCCATTTCGACTTGCTTCGGATCCGCGTGCGCCGCGGCGTCGCTCTCTGTCAGATAAAAGTACCCGTCTTTGTCGAGCAGTGAGCTTACGCGATCACTCGACGACACCGGTCCCCAGCGGAAAGACGTCCACTCGCTTGTGAGTGTGAGATGTAATCCGAGATCCGCTTGCGAGTTCGCGCGAGCGTAAGCGGCGATCTCCGAGAGCCACGGGCACGGGACCATGATGCTGCCGGAATTAACGAGACCGGTCTCGAAAGCTTTTATCGTCGCCGCGTTCACCGAGTGGGCCATACCGAGGTCGTCGGCATGCACGATCAGTAGCTTCGCATCCCGTGGGTAGCCGAGTCGTTCAGCGACGTTTTGAGCTTGAGCAAGAGTCAGGAACGTAAGGATCGAAAACGTGATCGCGAATAGTCGTTTCATGTGCTAAGAATAGCATTTATCAATCCGTGTTCATCCGCGTAAATCTGTGGCAAAATAAATTCTTCAATGAAACCACTGAAAATCGGTATCACCGGTGTTCGGGGAATTGTCGGCGAGACTTTTACGCCCGAGCTCGCGGTCGACTTTGCCGAAAGCTTCGGAACTTATCTTGATCGCGGACGGATTCTTGTTTGTCGCGATACGCGGCCATCCGGTCCGATGATTCGTTCGGCCGTTCTGGCCGGACTACTCGCCGCTGGTTGTGAAGTCGTCGACCTCGGCGTTTGTCCGACGCCGAGTATGCAGTTAGCGATTAAGTGGCTCAAGGCTGATGGTGGCATTGCGATCACTGCTGGTCACAATCCGTGGCAGTGGAACGCGCTGAAGTTTGTTCGTGGCGACGGGCTTTATCTAAACCCGACGCAGGGTGAAGAGCTGCTCGACATTTTTCACCAGGGAGAGTTTGCAAAAGCGGGTTGGGACACGATCAAGCAAGGCGTGCAAACCGCGGATGCGATCCCCGAACACATTAAGATTTTGCACGAGAGTTTTGCTGCCGAAGCAATCAGAGCAAAAAGACTGACGGTGGCGGTCGATTGCTGTAACGGAGCGTGTTCGTTTCTTAGTCCGAAATGGTTGGAGCAGTTGGGATGCGAGGTGCTTGCGGTCAACGATAATCCCAACGCGCCTTTCCCGCACGCGCCGGAGCCCAAGCCCGAGACGATGGCCCAACTCTGTGCAGTCGTAAAAGCCGGCCGCGCTGCGATCGGTTTCGCGCACGACGCTGATGGCGAGCGCCTCGGGATCGTCACCGACCTTGGCGAGCCGCTCTCTGAAGAGATGACGCTCGCTATCGCTGCTGATATTCGTCTGCGAAAGAAGCCCGGCAAAGTCGTGACAAACGTTTCGACTTCAAGCGCGATTGATATCATTGCCGCGCGTCACGGCGGCAGCGTAGTGCGCACGCCGGTGGGACAGGCTTACATCTCCGAAGGCTTGATCGAACACAAAGGCGTACTTGGCGGTGAAGGCAGTGGGGGCATCACGGTGCCCGAAGTTCATCTGACGCACGACAGCGCGGCGGCGATCGGATTGATTCTCGAGCACCTTGCTGAAACTGGTGAGCGCATTTCCGACGTTGTGGCCGGGCTGCCGCGACTAACGACTCTGAAGCATAACGTGGTAGTCGAGCCACATCGTTTGTATTCGGTGTTGCAGGAGTTTCGAGCGACGGTGGAACAGGAAGGTTTGGAAATCGATCCGACGGACGGAATCAAAGCGACGCTGCCGGGCGGCTGGGTCCACGTGCGCGCTTCAAACACGGAATCGATGATTCGTATCATCGTCGAAGCCGAGGAGAAACCAGCCGCACAAGAGCTACTCGATTGGACACGCGACCGAATCAGGAAATGAGCCGCAGATTATCGCGGACAAACGCAGATCTGCGTTTTATCTGCGTAAATCTGCGGCTAAAAAGATTATGAGGGCGATACCCACACTCAAGATCAGCATCTCCGGCGTGCGTGGCGTCGTAGGCCAGTCGCTCACTCCGAAGTTGTTGACGCGTTTCGCGCAGGCATTCGGAACACACACTGGACCAGGCACGATCGTGATCGGCCGCGATCCACGAACTTCAGGCGAGATGGTTAAGCACGCCGTCGTCGCCGGGATACTTTCAACCGGAAACCGCGTGATCGACATCGGCGTCTGTCCGGTGCCGACGGTGCAACTGCAGGTGCGACATCGTCGCGCGCAAGGCGGCATCGCGATCACTGCCAGTCACAATCCCGCCGAATGGAACGCGCTCAAGTTCATCGGTTCATCCGGTCTTTTTCTGGATGCCGCCCAGGCGCGCGAGCTGCTCGATATTTATCACCAGGGCGAATACACAAAGGTCGGCGGCGCCGAGCTGAGAACCGTCGAAGTAGTCGAAGGCGCAACCGATCTGCACATCAAGTCGATCCTCGATGCGCTTGGTCCGCTGCCGCAAACTAACAAAAAACTGCGCGTCGTGCTCGATTCATGTAACGGCGCCGGCTCGCTTGTCGGTCCAAAGTTGATCGAAGCGCTCGGCGCCGAAGTGATTCCGATAAACGTCACGCCCGATGGCTCGTTTCCGCGTCCTGCGGAGCCACTCGCCGAGAACCTTGGCGATCTATGTCGAGCAGTCAGAGAGCATCAGGCCGACGCGGGCTTCGCCCAGGACATGGACGCCGATCGGCTCGCGATCGTCTCAAATGCGGGCGAAGCAATCGGCGAAGACAATACGCTCGTGCTTGCGATGCTCTACGTCCTCGGACGCGAGAAAGGTCCGGTGGTTGCAAATCTGTCGACGACTTCAGCCGTCGAAGACGTTGCGAAACGTTTCGGTTGCCCCGTGGTCCTGACGAAGATCGGCGAAGTGAACGTCACCGATGCGATGCGACTGCACAACGCGGTGATCGGCGGCGAGGGCAACGGCGGCGTGATCTATCCACGTATCAACTTCGCGCGCGATAGTCTCGTCGGCATCGCCCTGGTGCTTCACCTGCTTGCCGAGTCAGGTAAGTCTGTCACTGAGTTACTTGAAACCCTGCCTCGCTATCACATCGTGAAAGACAAGTTGACGTGTCCTTCAGATCGCATCTCGACGGTGTTGAGAATGGTGCGCGAGCAGTTCGCGGAGTTTCCGATGGACACGCGCGACGGCGTGAAAGTGATAACGAAGGACGGTTGGTTTCTGGTGCGCGGATCAAACACGGAACCCATCATTCGCATCGTCGCTGAAGCTAAAAGCGAAGAGCGGGCGAGGGAAATCATCGATCGTGTTTATCGCGAAGTGAATTTTGACCGCGGATGAACGCGGATTGAGGACGGATTTTATTAGCGAGTTGAGACGACAAATTGGCGTTCGTACGGCGGCGGCGCTGGTTGTTGGCGAAGTGATCGCGGTCGGAATTTTTTTGACGCCGGCGGGCATGGCGAAGGCGCTGGGCTCGCCGATGTGGCTGCTCGTCGTCTGGCTCGCGATGGGCGCGATGGCACTCTGCGGCGCGCTGTGTTACGGCGAACTGTCGGCGCGTTATCCCGAAGCCGGGGGCGGCTACGTCTACCTGCGCGAAGCGTATGGACCAGCAGTCGCTTTCATGTACGGCTGGATGGCGTTTCTCGTGATGGACCCGGGTTTAACGGCCGCGCTCGCCGTCGGTTTGGCAACTTACGCCGGTTACGGTCTAAAACTCTCGCCGCTGGGAATCAAGATTCTCGCTGTCGCGACGATCGTCGTGATGGCGCTGATCAATATTCGCGGCGTCAGACTGGGTGCGGGATTCATTCGCACCATGACGTTCATCAAGCTTGGCCTGCTCGCTTTCGTTTTCCTTTGGGGCGTCGGTTTTCAACTAGGCGACTGGTCCAACTTCACTCCATTCGTCGAGCGGCGTGCAAACTCAGCTCCACTCATGGGCGCACTGGCGGGCGGATTGGTTGGAGCGTTCTTTTCGTTTGCCGGTTGGTGGGACCTGGGTAAGCTTGCGGGTGAGGTTAAGAATCCCGCGCGCACCTTGCCAAGAGCACTTACTTACGGTGTGATCGTCGTCACGATCGTTTACGTTCTGACCAGCTTCGCATTTGTTTATCTCGTGCCGCTGGAGCAGGTTACATCCGGCGAGACGTTTGCCGCGCAAGCCGGCGAAGTATTGTTCGGACGCGCTGGTGGATGGATCTTTTCTTCGATTGTCGTCGTCGCGGTGCTTGGCAGCCTGGCGGCTGTGGTGATGTCGGCGCCGCGAGTTTACTTTGCGATGGCACGCGACGGAGTTTTCATTCCGTCAGTTGCGGCGCTTCACAAACGTTACGAAACTCCCGCGCGCGCGATCGCGCTTCAGGCAGTGCTGGCGTCAGTGCTCGTCGTGGCCGGCAGTTTCAACGAGATCGTTTCGTATTTTGTGTTCGTGGTCGTGGTGTTTATTGGACTCACGATCCTCGCGCTGTTCAAGTTTCGGCGTGAAGACTCGAATGGTTTTACTTACCTGACGCCGGGTTATCCAGTGACGCCGATCGTTTTCCTGGTGTTGATTGTTTTCATGCTCGTACTGCTCGCGGGTAGCAATCCGATGCAGGCGTTTCTCGGTGTGGCGGTGGTCGCGTTGGGCTTGCCGGTTTATCTATTCTTGTTTCGTAATAAGCGTTTAGTTGAAAGAGGGACAACAACTCAATGACGTGGATCAAAACGGTTGCTGTTGATGAAAGTGAAGAGGTGCGGAAGGCGGTTGAATCGCAACGTGCGTTGTACCCGATCGAGTATGCCACGCCGGTTCATCCGACTGCCGACGGCGAAACTGCGGGGATCGTTGAGTCGCACAGCTTGATTCCGCAGGCGCTATATCACGCGTTCGCGACGTTTGGATCATTGATGTCGCCGGACTTACCTCTCACGAGACGACAGCATGAGATGATCACGACCGTGGTATCGGTCGCGAATCGTTGTCATTATTGAATCGAGTCTCACGCAGAGTTTCTGCGTCGGGTAACGTTGGACCATGAACTGGTAGCTGCTCTCGAAGAGGACTACCGCACAGCGCCGATCTCCGAGCAGGAGAGAGTGATGCTGGATTACGTGGCGCAGGTGACTCGCGATGCGACGCGCATCTCGCCCACGGATCACGAACGACTGCGCTCGGTCGGTTTTGACGACAAGGGCATTCTTCAAATCACGCTCATCGCATCGTGGTTTAACTACATAAACCGCGTTGCCGATGCTCTTGGCGTGGGTAGGGGGTGAAATTTTGGCCGCAGATTTACGCAAATACACGCAGATAGTTTTTTCTTATCAGCGGAGATCCGCGGAAATCTGTGGCTTAATTTTGGTTTTACTGCTGGCGCTTCCAGCGCAAGCTCAGGATGACGAGGTCGTCCGGGTCAAATCCAACCTCGTCAACATCGACGTCATCGTTAAAGATAAGAAAGGCAAATACGTCTCAGATCTCAAAGCCGAGGACTTCACGATTACCGAAAACGGCGTTGCTCAGAAGATTGAGTTCTTCGACGCGCCGCTGTTGCGTCCAGACGGCGCCAAACCCGGCGAGCTGACTGTGACGACAGTGCCGCGTAACTACGTCTCCCTCGTGCTCGACTTTCAAACCACCGACGTAACAAATCTCAAACAAGTCCGCGAAGGCGCAATCAGATACGTTCGAGAACAAATGACTGACGCCGACGCAGTCGCCGTACTGACGGTAACGAACAGCTTGCGGATGTTGCAGTCGTTCACGCAGGACAAGGCTAAGCTGATCGCGTGTCTCGAAAATCTAGGCGCCAGCCCTGATTCAAAAAACTTCGAACAGAGAGACGTTGCCGAGAACATCAATAGTCTCAGAGATTTTCTGAACAGCGCCGAGTCGGCAACAGGCGGCGCTATCACGACTCCCGCGGGCGGAGCGGCTGCAGCGCGAGTGATGATCGCGCAGCGGGTGTTACAGCAATTCATCAAACTGCGCACCGCGCTCAGCTTGCAGCAGGCTCGCCCGGTTCTCGCCGCACTCGCTGCACTGGCGGAAGGGCTGAGACCGATTCCGGGTAAGAAGACGCTGGTGCTGTTTTCACAAGGGTTCGTTACGCCCGCGGTCCTCGATTGGCAAGTACAGAGCACGATCGATATCGCGAACCGCGCCAACGTCGCGATCTACATCATTGACTCTGCCGGACTCCGTGCCGCCGCGCCTGCTTCGGGTTCCCTCGTTCCATCGTCACCACTCGCAAGTGTCTCGGGCATTGCAAACCAGGAGCAACGCATTCGCGCAGTCGGCGGCGAGACTGTTTTCGACAACGTGAGACAAGAAGGACAAACTCGGGAGTACGACATCCTTTACCGCATCTCGGGCGACACCGGCGGCAGGTTTCTCAAAGGCAACAACGACATCGGCCAGGGGCTCGAGCGAATCAATCAGGAGATACAAGCGCGCTACACGCTCGCTTATCGCAGCACAAATCAAAACTTCGACGGCGCGTTTCGCAAAATCAAGATCGAAGTTCGACGGCCCGACACACAGCTCGTCTCGCGCTCGGGTTACTACGCGATTCCGCCGGAAGAGATCGTGCTGTTGTCGCCGGCTGATAAAAAGCTGCTCGGCAACTTTGCTACCGCTGAGGCGAACCCTGGTTTGCCACTCTTTGTATCGTTGAGCCACTTCAGAACTCGAGAAGGGCTGTACACCGTTCCGCTGGCGATCGAGTTGCCACCATCGGCAGTGAAGTTTGAGCGCAAGGGAGATAAGCGCGAGATGCAGCTAGAGGTGCTCGGAGTTTTGAAGACTGCTCCGGATCGTGTCCTCTCGCGGCTCGGTGGCAACTTCGACGTGAGCCTCAGCGCCGCCGATTACGATCTGATGCTCAACAACAACATCTTCTATCGACAGGATCTGCAACTCGCGCCGGGTGAATACACGATCGATCTGATCGTGCGAGACAAGCAGTCGGGAAAGATAACCGCGCGACGCGAGCAGCTCGTGTTGCCGGAACCGGATTCGGAATTCGCGGCGACGCCGGTCGTCCTTAGTCGTTACGTCGAACCGGCGAGCCAGTTACCGCCGCATCCGGCAGACTTCCCGGACGTGTTTGTTCATGGCAAGCAGTCGATTCGCCCGTCAGCAGGGAGACAGTTCAAGACGAGCGATAATCTGATCATGTTTCTGGCAGTTTATAACGCGGCGAACAGTAGCGAGACGGGAAAGCCTCTGGTGCGCGTGTCTGTGCGGCTGATGAAAGACGGGCAGCCGGCGTCGAAGTTTTTCGATTACGTGTTGACTGATGTTCAGAATCAGCCAGTGCCGCACCTGACGTTGGCGGAATACCTGCGACTGACAAATCTTGCGCCCGGTCGTTATCAGGCAATGATCGAAGTCAAGGATATGGTGACGCGGAAGTCGTCGAAGCAGGAAGCTTCATTCGAGATCGTGCCTTGAACTCTGCGTATCTCTGCGATCTCTGCGTTAGATCGACCATTCAACGCAGAGATCGCAGAGGATGCGCAGAGGCCGCAGAGAAATGCCAATGCTTATTTCAGAACTGGAAACACCCGCAGTAATAGTTGACCTCGACGTGATGGAACGCAATCTATCGCGTATGGCTGATTACTGCCGCCGGCATCAACTGCTGCTGCGCCCGCATACCAAGTCTCACAAGATCCCCGAATTGGCCAAACGGCAGATCGCGAGCGGCGCTACCGGAATCACCGTGGCGAAACTCGGCGAAGCGGAAGTGATGCTCAACGCCGGTATCACAGACATACTCATCGCGTATCCGATTGTCGGCGACGAGAAGACGACACACCTGGTGAAACTTGCAGAACAGGCGAGCATCAGTGTCGCGCTCGATTCCGAGGAAGCCGCGCGTGGAATCTCGGGCGCAGCTACGAGGCAGGGAGCCAGGATCGGCGTGCTGATCGAAATGGACGTAGGTTTCGGACGCTGTGGTCTCGGCAATGAAAATGATCTATTGAAACTCGCACAGACGATCACGACGCTTCCGGGGCTCGAGTTTCGCGGCTTAATGTTTTTCCCCGGGCACTTCGGAGTTGGACCAGAGCAGAGAGCTACTTTACGCATGCAAGTAAACGGGTTTCTTGAAAGATCACTGGAGATATTCGAGCGCGCGGGATTGCCGCTATCGATCGTGAGTGGAGGGTCAACGCCGACTGCTTACGAAAGCAGTTTGTTTCACGGCGTAAACGAAGTGCGGCCCGGGATGTACATCTTTAACGATCGGAACACAGTAGCGATTGATGCGGCTTCGTTGGATGATTGCGCGCTGTCGGTAGTCGTCACGGTAGTTAGTACTGCCGTGAACGGGCGTGCGATCGTTGACGGTGGCTCGAAGACCTTCTCATATGATCGCTACCAGGCGGGTGATGGGCGAGGGTACGGGCTCGTGAGGCAAGATACGGCAGTGGAGGTGGAACGCTTTTCCGAGGAGCACGGGCATTTGAACGTCGAACGTTCCGAGCGGCGCTACCGGGTTGGAGATCGGCTCAGCATCATTCCAAATCACGTTTGCACGACGGTCAACATGCACGATGAGATCTATGGCGTGCGAGGCGATGAGGTGGAGACAGTGTGGCGTGTCGAAGGGCGCGGGAAGGTTCGTTGATGCGAATAGGTCCTATTGGTCCTATAGGACCTATATTTCTAATCCTGGCCCTGCTGTTCTTTCCCACCGCTTCGAGCTCGCAAGCAGCCTACGATCTCGTCATCCTTAACGGTCGCGTCATCGATCCGGAATCAAAAACCGACGCCATTCGCAATCTCGGCATTTCAAATGGCGTTATCCGCGCAATCACCTCAAACAAGCTCCAGGGTCGCACGGTGATCGACGCTCGTGGTCTCGTCGTCTCGCCGGGGTTTATCGATCTGCACCAGCATGGACAGGACGAAGAGAATTATCGCTTCAAAGCGATGGACGGCGTCACAACCGCTCTCGAGCTCGAAGTCGGCACGGGCGATATTGACGCGTGGTACGCGCAACGCGAGCAAAAGTCTCTGATCAACTACGGCGTCAGTGCCGGACATCTCGCGGCACGCATGGCCGCGATGCACGAGCCCCTCAAGTTTCTTCCCACCGGAGACGCCGCACGCCGCGCTGCCACCGACGCCGAGATCGACGAGATGAAGCAGCGCCTCGAACAAGGCTTGAAGCGCGGCGCCGTCGCAGTCGGCTTCGGAATTCAGTACACGCCAAACGCGTCACGTTGGGAGATCCTCGAGATGTTTCGCGTCGCCGCGCGTTACGGTGCGTCGTGTCACGTCCACATGAGGCATGCAGGTGTAAAAGAACCCGGCAGCAGCATCCAGGCGCTGGAGGAAGTCATTTCAGCCGCGGCGATCACC